>NZ_JBOZRT010000040.1:0-136288 GCF_050789165.1 Azospirillum sp. | reverse complement strand
TGGTCGGCTTCATGGCGCTGGCGTTCTTCGGCAAGGGCATCGGCGCGCTCGGCTGGGCGGTGATGTCGGACTGCGCGCCCAAGGAGATCACCGGCCTCTCGGGCGGCGTCTTCAACATGTGCGGCAACATCTCCTCCATCACCACGCCGATCATCATCGGCTACATCATCCAGACCTCCGGCTCCTTCAACGGCGCGCTGCTCTTCGTCGGAGCCAACGCCCTCGTCGCCGCCGTCAGCTACCTCCTCATCGTCGGCGACATCACGCGCATGACGCTCAAGAAGTGAGCGGCAGGAGAACTCCCATGTACATCGGCGAACAACTCATCAACCCGACGGCGGAACGCCTGACGCTGTCGCAGCAGCTCGGCTGCAAGGGCATCGTCATCGACAGCCGCCCCAACCGCGACGTGATGGGCGAGGACGGGCTGTGGGACGGCCGCAAGGTCGCCGCGCAGCGCCAGTGGATCGAGAGCTTCGGCATGAGCCTCGACGGCATGGCGATCGACGTCGGGTCCATCCTGCTCGACAGCCTGCGCGACCGCGCTAGGGCCGAGGCGCGGGCCGAGCAGCTGCGCCACAACATCCGCGCCGCCGCCGAGGGCGGGGTGCCGATGGTGAAGTACACCGTCGCCATGGTCGGCATCACCCGCACCGGCATGGTCGAGGGGCGCGGCGGCATGAAGTGCAGCACCTTCAAGGCGGCGGAGTACCAGCCGGACGCCGACGCCCGCTTCTCCTACTGGGGCGTGGTGCTGCCGGAGGACGGCTCCGGCAAGGGCCATTCGCCGGTCGCTGCCAAGGGCACGGCCGAGACCTGCGGGCAGGTGACGGCGGCGGAGGCCGGCGGCATCAGCGAGGCCGACGGCTGGAACGCCATCGAGTACCTCGTGGAATCCATCCTGCCGACCGCCGAGGCGGCGGGCGTCAAGCTCGCCTGCCACCCGCACGACCCGGCATACCCGCCGGGCGGGCTGAACGGCGTGCACCACGTGCTTGGGTCGCTGGACGGGCTGCGCCGCTTCGTCGCCCTGGCGCCGGGCAGCGCGTCGCACGGCTTCAACTTCTGCCAGGGCACCATCGCCGAGATGTCGCCCAACCCGACCGAGACGGTGCTGGAGGCGATCCGCACCTTCGGGCCGCAGAAGCGCATCTTCATGGTCCACTTCCGCAACATCAAGGGCGGCTACCTCGACTTTCGCGAGGCGATGCCGGACGAGGGCTCGGTCGACATGGCGGCGTGCATCCGCGCGTACCGTGAGGTCGGCTACACCGGGATCCTCTGCCCCGACCACGTGCCGCTGTCCGAGGTCGACCCCGGCCGCGAGCGCTTCTTCTCCTTCTGCCTCGGCTACACCCAGGGCCTGCTGCAGGCCGCCTGAGCCCCTTCAACATTGGCCGCGGGACACTTCGCGGCCTGGAGACCCACCATGACGTCCTCCCCCAAAGTCATCGAGATGCTGGTCGTGCCGGTCGCCGGCCACGACGACATGCTGCTCAACCTGTCGGGCGCGCACGCGCCGTTCTTCACCCGCAACGTGGTGCTTCTCAAGGACAGCGCCGGCAACACCGGCGTCGGCGAGGTCCCGGGCGGCGAGACGATCCGCAAGACGCTGGAGGACGCCCGCGCCCTGGTCGTCGGCCAGCCGATCGGCGCCTGGAACAACATCCTCAACACCGTGCGTAGCCGGTTCGCCGACCGCGACGCCGGCGGGCGCGGCCTTCAGACCTTCGACCTGCGCATCACCATCCATGCGGTGACCGCGCTGGAGGCGGCGCTGCTCGACCTGCTCGGCCAGTTCCTCGGCGTGCCGGTCGCCGCCCTGCTCGGCGAGGGCCAGCAGCGCGATGCCGTGGAGATGCTCGGCTACCTGTTCTACGTCGGCGATCGCCGCAAGACCGCGCTGCCCTACCGCTCCGAGCCGGACGCCAAGGACGACTGGTTCCGCCTGCGCCACGAGGTCGCCCTGACGCCCGAGGCGGTGGTGCGCCTCGCCGAGGCGGCGCACGCGCGCTACGGCTTCAACGACTTCAAGCTGAAGGGCGGCGTGCTGGCCGGTGAGGACGAGATCGAGGCGGTCACCGCGCTGGCCAAACGCTTCCCGAACGCCCGCATCACGCTCGACCCGAACGGCGCATGGTCGCTGGAGGAGGCGATCCGGCTGTGCAAGGGCAAGGGCGACGTGCTGGCCTACGCCGAGGACCCCTGCGGGGCCGAGCAGGGCTATTCGGGCCGCGAGGTGATGGCTGAGTTCCGCCGTGCGACCGGTCTGCCGACCGCGACCAACATGATCGCCACCGACTGGCGGCAGATGGGCCACGCGATCCAGCTGCACTCGGTGGACATCCCGCTGGCCGACCCGCACTTCTGGACGATGCAGGGCTCGGTGCGGGTGGCGCAGATGTGCCACGAATGGGGGCTGACCTGGGGCTCGCACTCGAACAACCACTTCGACATCTCGCTGGCCATGTTCACGCACGTGGCCGCGGCGGCGCCGGGCAGGATCACGGCGATCGACACGCACTGGATCTGGCAGGATGGCCAGCGCCTGACCAAGGAGCCGTTCCGGATCGAGGGCGGTCTTGTGGCGGTGCCGCAGAAGCCGGGGCTGGGCGTGGAGATCGACATGGCGCAGCTGGAGAAGGCGCACGAGCTGTACAAGGAGCACGGCCTGGGCGCGCGCAACGACGCCGCCGCCATGCAGTACCTGATCCCGGGCTGGACCTTCGACAACAAGCGCCCCTGCCTGGTGCGCTGAGGGGTGCGGTTGACCCTCCCCCGCCGGAAGGCGGGGGAGGGCTTGCAAGAGCACAAGAAAAAGGCCGCCCGGAAGCCCGGCGGCCCTGGAAGTCTTGGGAGGAAACGCACTCGGCGTATGAACCTGCGTTCAACGCGTCGGCCGATGTCTGTATACTGCCGCAGTCCGGCCGTTTGGTAGCGCTAACGTGGCATGAGTGCCATGCGGCATCGTGCCGTGGAGGTCCGGGCTCCTTATGTTGCAATGCGGCAAAGTCGCACCATCTCCGGCTGTTCGACGAAGGGAACCCCCGATGACCATCACCCCCACCGCCAAGGCCGGCCGCGCCGCTCCGCGCAAGCGGGCGCGCCGCGCGACGCAACGGGTGACCATGACCGACGTGGCCGACGCCGCGGGGGTGTCGGCCAGCACCGTGTCGCTGTACTTCCGCAAGCCCGAGGCGGTGTCGCCGCACCTCGCCGAAAAGGTGCGCCGGGTGATCGACGAACTGGGTTACGTCCCCAACCTTGTGGCCGGCAGCCTCGCCGCGGCGCAGAGCCGGACGGTGGCGGTGATCCTGCCGTCGATCCTCAACTCCTTCTACGCCGAGACCTACAACACGCTGCAGAGCCTGTTCCAGGGCTCGCGCTACCAGACCATGCTGGGCGTCACCGAATTCAATCCGGAGGTCGAGGAGGACCTGATCCGCGCCTTCCTGGCGTGGTCGCCGGCCGCCATGGTGCTGACCGGCTTCGACCACACCGAGCGCGCCCGCGCCATGCTGCGCGGTGCCGGCGTGCCGGTGGTGGAGATGTGGGACATGCCGTCGACGCCGGACGAGGCGGTCGACCTGTCGGTCGGCTTCTCGCATTTCGAGGTCGGGCGGCGGCAGACCGCGCATCTCTACGACCAGGGCAGCCGCAAGGTCGCCTACATCGGTGCTGCCGTGCACCACGATTTGCGCGTGCGCAGCCGCACCGACGGCTACGAGGACGAGGTGCGCCGCCGCGGCCTGCACCCGCCCATCGCCGTGACCGCGCCGGACGCCGCCTCCACCCCGGTCGGCACCCGGCTGATCGACGAGGTGCTGGCCGCGCACCCGGACATCGACGGGGTGGTGTGCTCCAACGACTACCTGGCGCTCGGCGCGATGTTCGAGGTGCGGCGGCGCAACCTGCGCATCCCGGAGGATCTGGCGGTGGTCGGCTTCGGCGACATGGGATTCTCCAGGGTGTCGCTGCCGCCGCTGACCACCGTGCGACCGCCGCAGCGCGAGATCGGCCGGCTGGCCGCCATGCAGATCCTCGCCCGCCTGGGCGGTGCGAAGATCCCGCCGAGCCACTTCGCGCTGGAGTGCGAGTTGGTGGTGCGCGACAGCACGCGGCCGACGGATCCCTGATCAGCGTGGCGGCGTCAGGCGGGCGACGGTGACGGACGGGGCGCCCCAGTCGACCGGCGGCAGGGCGTAGCCCCTGTCGCGGAACAGCCGCAGGCAGGCGGCGACCACCTCGGCGTCGAGGCTGACGCCGGCGCAGCGCCCGACCTCCTCCAGCGCCGCGTCGATGCCGAGCGCCGGGCGGTAGGGGCGGTGCGAGGCCATCGCCTCGATGATGTCGGCGACCGCCAGGATGCGCGCCTCGCGCCGGATCGCGTCGCCGGCCAGACCCTGCGGGTAGCCCGATCCGTCGAGCTTCTCGTGGTGCTGCAGGATGATCTCGGCCACCGCCCAGGGCAGGTTGGCCTTGCACAGGATGTCGTACCCGGCCCGGGCGTGCGTCTTCAGCAGGTTGTATTCCGGCGGCGTGAGGCGGCCCGGCCGGTTCAGCAGTTCCGCCGGGACGGAGATCTTGCCGATGTCGTGCACCACGCCGGCCAGGTAGATGCCGGTGACCTCCTCCTCGCCCAGTCCCATCTCGCGGGCGATGGCGACGCTGAGGTCGGCGACGCGCTCCTGGTGGCCGGCGGTGTAGGGATCGCGGATGTTGATGATCTGGGCGACCACGGCGATGGTCTCGACCAGCGAGCGCTTCATCGCCTCGGCGTGCTGCGACGCCGCCGCCTCCAGCGCGCGCCGCGCCGTCACGTCGCGCATCACCACCACCGATGCGTCGTCGCCGGTGAGGAACGGGCGCACGCACACCTCCAGCACCCGGTCCGGCGCGGCGATGTCGGGCAGCGGCAGGTCGTAGGCGACTTCGGCCAGCACGATCCGCGGCGGCAGCGGCTGGCCGGCCGCGAGTCCGAGGCCGTCGAGCATGCACCGGGCCGCGTCGTTGGCGAAGGTCACCCGCCCGGCGCGGTCGACGCACAGGATGCCCTCGCCGACGGCGCCGAGGATGGCGGCCTCGCGCGCCCGCATGGTGTCGAGCGCCTGCCGCGTGCCCTCCAGCTCGGCGTGCCCTTGCTCCAACTCCGCCTCGGCGGAGAGCAGCTGGAGGTTCTGGCGGTCCAGTTCGCTGCGCAGAACCTGCCGCTCGCGCTCGATGGCCCAGAAGACGATCTCCTGCGGGCGCTTGATGCCGACGCGCACGAAGGCCGCGAAGACCAGCGCGTCGGCGGCGGCGACCAGCGCGTGGCCGCCGAAGTTGAGGAAGCCGTAGACATCAAAGTACAGCGAAAAGGACAGGCTGCCCAACGCGTTGGCGAGGACCGCCAGTTGGAAGAGGTGGCGGCGGCGCCGCGTGCGCGTGTTGGTCTGGCGCCGGATGCCGACGGCGGCGACGGCGTAGAGCGCGATGGCCACCGCCTCGCTCGCCCTCTTGAAGGGGGTGAGGCCGCTGCCCTCGACGTAGCAGGCGGGGAAGACGCCGAGCGCGATGGCGCCGAGCAGGGCGACCGACACGCCGCCGACCGCCACGACGGTCATGCTCGTGGGGAAGCGGCGGTCGGGCGTGAAGGCGGCGATGCACAGCGCCGTCGCCTCGACGAGCCGGCTGGCGGTCCACAGCTGCGTCGGCAGGTCGGCGTTGGCGGCGGGAAACACCCCCATGCCCTTGTAGGCCAGCATGTGCAGCAGGGTCATCACGCCCGTGCAGGCGTAGGTGACGCCCAGGAACCACAGGTTTCCCGATTTCAGGTAGCCTCGCGAGTTCCAGGCGATGACGAACACGCACAGCGCGGTGACCGCCCGGAACGATTCCAGGACCGCGTGGAACACGAGGTAGTTGGTGCGGCTGACCAGATAGGCGGCGACGAGCGCCGCGCCACCACCCAGCGCCAGCAGCGTGGAGACCGGCACCCGCAGCGGTGCGGGGGCCGGTCGGGCGGTGCCTTCGGGGGTGGCTGGGCGGGTGTCCATGGCGTCTCCTCCAGTCCCGGAAGACCAGAGCCTATTCACATCAGCATACGCTCATCCACGCATCCTCCAGCAAGGGAAGGGCTGCACGGCAGCCATCGCGGAAGGTGACGCCGATTGTGCTTGTCGCGTGACACGCGCACGCCGCCCCTCGTCGCGCCGCCATCGATCCACTATGTTTGCTGCACCGCCGCCGCGAGCGCGCGCGCCACACAGCCCCAGGTCAACGTTCGATGTCGCCTGCGCCATGTCCTCGATTCCCCTGAAACGCCGCGAGCTGCTGGCCGGCTGCGGCGCGCTGGTGCTGCTGTGCAACGGCGCGCTGGCGCAGACCTCCACGGCGCGGCGGCTGCACCTCAAGAACGAGCATACGGGCGACGTCTTCAACGGACCCTACCGCGACGCGGCGGGGCCGTTGCCCGACGCCATGACGGACCTCGCCAACGTGCTGCGCGACCACCGGGCCAACAAGGCGGGCCCGGTGGACGTCGGCACGCTGGACTTCCTGGCCGACATCATGGAGGCGATCGGGCAGGGCCGGGCCACCGTGCTCTCCGCCTTCCGGACGCCGGAGACCAACGCGCTGCTGGCATCTAAGGGCCTCGGCGTGGCCGAGCACAGCCAGCACCTGCTGGGGCGCGCGCTCGACATCACCTTCCCGGCGCGCCTGCCGGACGCGCACCGCACGGCGCTGCAGCTGAAGCGCGGCGGGGTGGGGTGGTACCCGCGTTCCTCCTTCCTGCACATCGATTCCGGGCCGGTGCGCAGCTGGGAGATGTTCGGCCGCGGGCTGGAGGGCCTGTTCGCCAAGGGCACCAGCGGCCGGCTGCGCACCGTCGCCGACCGCATGCGCCTGCACCGCCAGATCGCCAAGCGCCAGGCGTTGGGGCGGAATTAGTTTTTCCTAGTTCTTCCGGGAATGCTCCCGTTCCGCCGGGCGCCAGCCGGCGATGGCGCGCACCGCGTCGAGCGCCCGCGGATTTCCGTTGAAGCTGGGGAACCGCCGGCGCAGCTCCGCCACCGCGACCAGCTCGCCGCCTTCCAGGTAGGCTTTCCGGATCGCCGCCGCTTCTTCTTCGGTAACCGTGAACATCAAGGCATCCCGTGTTGCGTGGGCCCCGGATGATGGCCATGCCGCGGTGCGGAAACAAGCCCCAAACGCTGTGATCTCAGCGCACCTCGACCGTGGCGCTGTCGCTGCGCCCGTCGGCGTCGATCACGGTGATGCGCGCGAACCCCGGTCCCTCCGGTTGCCAGACGGCGTCGCGGCGCACCGCCGACACGGCGACGCGCCGGCCGTCCACCATCCACGACAGCGGACGCCGCCCGCCGGAGGCCAGCAGGGTCAGCGTTTCCGGCGTTCCGGAGGCCGCGCCGGCCTCAACCACCATGGCCTCGGTCGGGAACACGAGGCGCGGCCGTTCCACCGCCTCCGGCGCGCTGGCGGCGACGCGCCGCAGCAGGTCGGGCGGCGCCTCGGCGACGCGCGGGCCGGGCGCTGGTTCCTCCGGCAGCAGGTCGAACACGCGCAGCAGCAGCGGCGCCGCGGTGTTGCGGCCGAAGCGGTCGGGGCTGGGCGTGCCGTCCGGCCGGCCGACCCAGACGCCCACGGTGAAGCGCCCGGTCACCCCGAAGGCCCAGGCGTCGCGGAAGCCGTAGCTGGTGCCGGTCTTCAGCGCCACCGGCGCCGAGCGGCGCACCTCCTGCGCCTGCACGGCGCCGGGCGGCGGCGGCGCGCCCTCCAGGATGTCGAGCACCTGTCGGGCCGAGGCGGCGGCGAGCAGCGGCACCGGCGGCCCTTCCGCCCCGCCGCGCTCGACGCGCAGCGGCGCCGCCTGCCCGTCGCGGGCCAGCGCGGTGTAGAGCGCCGCCATGTCCCACAGGCTGATGGACGCGCCGCCGAGCGCCACCGGCAGGCCCGGCGCCGTTGCGCCGGCCGGCATCACCAGCCGGGCGCCGGCGCGCTTCAGCGCATCGGCGAAGCGCACCGGCCCGACCTTGTCGAGCACCAGCACCGCCGGCACGTTCAGCGACCGTTGCAGCGCGTCGCGGATCGTCAGCTCGCCGGTGAAGCCGCGGTCGAAGTTGCGCGGCGCGTAGTCGCCGAAGCGGGTCGACACGTCGGCGACCAGCGTCGCCGGGTGGATCAGCCCGTCGTCGAAGCCCAGGCCGTAGATGAACGGTTTCAGCGCCGAGCCGGGCGAGCGCACCGCGCGCACCATATCGACCCGGCCTTCGCGGCGCTCATCGAAATAATCGGGAGATCCCAGGTAGGCGAGCACGGTCCTGCGGCTGTTCTCGACCACCAGGATCGCCAGCCCGGCGCGCTCGTGCAGGTCGGGCAGGGTGCGGCGGGCGAGGTCCTCGACGGCGGCCTGGAGCCGGCCGTCGAGGGTGGTGGGAAGCGTGGTCCGGCCGGGATGGCGGCCCCGGAGGCTGTCGGCGAGATGTGCGGCGAGCACCGGCAGGGGCAGGCGCCGGTCGGGCACCGGCTCGGCCTTCGCCTCGGCGGCGGCGCGCGCGGTGAGGACGCCGGCCTCGGCGGCGCGGTCCAGCACCTTGTCGCGCGCGGCGCGGGCCTGGCCGGCGGCGCGGTCGGGGCGCAGGCGGGTGGGGGACTGAGGCAGGGCGACCAGCAGCGCCGCCTCCGCCGCGCTCAACTCGGCCGGGCCCTTGCCGAACAGGGTGAGCGACGCGGCCCGGATGCCCTCGACGTTGCCGCCGTAGGGGGCGAGCGTCAGATACATGCCGAGGATCTCGCGCTTCGAGTAGCGCCACTCCAGCTGCGCGGCGCGGGCGGCCTCGACCAGCTTGGCGGTCAGCGTGCGGGGGCGGGGTTCCAGCAGGCGGGCGACCTGCATGGTCAGCGTCGACGCGCCGGACACCACGCGGCCGGCCGCGAGGTTCTGCCCGACGGCCCGCAGCACGGCGAGCGGGTCGACGCCGGGGTGGTCGCGGAATCGGCGGTCCTCGTAGGCGAGCAGCAGGTCGGTGAACAGCGGCGCCACGTCGTCGGGCGTGGTGGGGAAGCGCCACGCCCCGGCGGTGTTGGTGAAGGCGCGCAAGGGGGTGTCGCGGCTGTCGGTGACGGTGACCGACAGGTCGCCGAGGCGGGAGAGATCCGGGGGGAAGAGGCGGTCGAGGGCGAGGAGGAGGGCGACTAAGGCAAGAAGCGCCAGAATCCCTCTCCCCCCTGGGGAGAGGGTGGCGCGCAGGGCCGGGTGAGGGGGTCTTGCATGGCGTGAGGTCCGGGAGTCGCAAGACCCCCTCACCCCACCCCTCTCCCCGGGGGGGAGAGGGAGCTTATCGCCCCCTCGCTCCCCCATCACTCCGCCGCATGCACGGTGATCCGCCCGACGCCCTGGCGGGCGAAGAAGCGGGGCTTGTACATGTCCTCCACCACCGCGCCCGGCAGCTCATAGCTTCCCGGCGTCACCGCCCGCACCAGATAGGCCAGCTTGAACTTCGGCTCGTCCTCCGTCAGGTCCATGGCGGCGACGTAGCGGTCGTCGCGCGCCTCGGTCGTGCGGGTGTGGGTGAGGTCGGTCAGCCACGGCATGTCGTTGGTGCCGGCGGCGCCGAGGCGCGGGTTCTCGATCTCCCAGCCCGCCGGCAGCGGGTGGGTGACCACCGCCTGGTGGAACAGCTTGGTGCTGGCCTCGCCCTCCAGCAGCACGACGAACACGTCGTTCTGCTTGATCTGGTCGAGGTTCAGCGGCTGGCCGGCGCGGGTGAGGAAGTTGCGCTTGATGCGCAGCCCCTCGCGTGCGGCCGGCGACGGCTGCGTCGGGATGCCGGACACCGACACCGCCTGCCACACCGCCGCCTTGCCGGCGTTCGACACCTCGATCCCGCGGCCGAGCTGGGCGGCGTCGGGCAGCAGGTTGAAGGGATCGCGCGTCGGCTTGGGCCCGCCGGTGACCGCCAGGTCCAGCGGCGTGCCGCCGTGGCTCAGCGTCTCGGCGGCGAGCACGATCCACGCCTTCTCCTGCGTGCTGGTCAGCTTGGCCTCGGTGGCGGAAGCCGGCAGGCGGTCGACCAGCGCCGGCAGGCGCTTGCCGGTCATGCCGGCCTCGCCCAGCAGGGTGACCAGTGCCGCCGCGTCGCGCACGGTGGACCCGTAGTCCTCGTGCCAGGGCTCGCGCGCCAAGCGGCCGACCGCGGCCGAGAAGGCGCTCTCCGCCCGCTCGCGGTCGCCCAGCCGCGCCAGCGCGGCGCCGAGCTGCCCCTTGGCCAGCGGCGTCGGCAACTGATCGAGGAACGCGTCGTGGAAGTAGCGCGCCGGCCCCGGCGTCAGCACCCCGGCCAGGGCCAGCACGTGCAGCGCGTAGGCGCGGCTGGCCAGCTGCGCGTTGCCGCGGCCGCCGTCGATGGCGTGCTGGCGCAGCCACGCCAGCGCGTCGGTCAGCGGCTTCTCCGGCACGGTGTGCCCCTTGGCCTTGGCGCGGGCCAGGAACTCGACCGCGTAGGCGGTCATCCACGGCTCGGCTTCGTCGCGCGCGCTCCACAGGCCGAAGGCGCCGTCGTAGCGCTGCTTGTCCAGCGTGCGGGCGATCGCGGTGGCGACGCGCGCCTCCGCCGTCTCGTCCGGCTTCGGCGCGCTGCCGATGGCCGCCTCCAGGTCGCGGACGAACAGCAGGGGCAGCGCCCGGCTGATGGTCTGCTCCAGGCAGCCGAACGGGTAGCGGTCGAGCGCCTTCAGCGTCCCCGCCACGTCGAACGGCGGTGCGGTGCCGAAGCTGGCGGCGAGTGTCGCCGTGCCGGGCACGTAGGCGGCGAGGTCGGACGCCGCCAGCGTCACCTTGGCCCCCGGCGGCAGCTCGCGGGTGAGGAACTGCGTCTCCACCGGGCGCGACGGCCGCACCGTGATGCCGTAGGAGCGCGTCACCGACGCCCCGTCCGGCCCGCTCACCGCCAGCTCGACCCGGCCGATGCCGGGGGCGGTGCCCTTGAAAGGCAGGGGGATGGCGCGCCGCTCGCCGGCCTGAAGGTCGACGGTGAGGGTGCCGTTCTCCACCGCCACCGCGTCGCGGCCGGTCACCGAGACCTTGAAGGTGCCGGCGGCGCCGTCGACATTGTGCAGCGACAGCGTCAGCCGGCTGTCGTCGCCGGGCGCCAGGAAGCGCGGCATCACCGCCTCCGCCACCAGCGGGTCGCGCACGGTGAGCTTGCCCGACGCCGAGCCGACGCGGCCCTTCGACCAGGCCACCGCCATCAGCCGCAGCTCGCCGTTGAAGTCGGGGATGTCGAGCGTGGCGCGCACCTTGCCGTCAGCTCCGACCTTCAGCGGCCCCTGAAACAGCGAGACCACGGTGAACGGCACCACCGGCAGCGCCGCTCCGCTGGAATCGCCGCCTTCGCGCAGCTTGCCGAAGGGGCCGTCCAGCGCGTCGATCAGCCGCCCGTAGTCGTCGCGGATGTCGAGGCCGAGCAGGCGCTTGCCGAAGAACTGCTTGCCCGGGTCGGGCGACTGGAAGTCGGTCAGGCGCAGGATGCCCTCGTCCACCGCGGCGAGCGTGACGTACGCCTCCTCGGCGTCGCCGGCCGCGGGGGTGACGGCGATGTCCACCGCGACGGGGCCGCGCGGGCGCGCCACCGTCGGCGCCGGCAGCGCCACGTCGAGCCGCCGCGTGGCCGGGTCGATCCCCAGCCACGCCACGCCCAGCGCCCGCACCGGCTGGCGCTCCTTGCCCTTGAGCGGCGGGCGGTACAGCGTGGCGGTGACGTAGGCGCCCGGACCCCAGGCGGCGTCGACCGGCACCTCCACCGTGGTGCCGCCGGCCGGCACGCTGATGGCGCGGGCGTCGAACAGACGGTCGGTGGCGACGGTCAGCAGCACCTCGCCGGCGAACGGCGGGGTCAGGCGCAGCTTCGCCGTCTCGCCGGGGCGGTAGGCGGGCTTGTCGGCGACCAGCTCCAGCTTGTCGGGCGTGTCGGCGGATTCCGCCGCCATCTCCCAGCCCGACAGGAAGCGGACCGAGCTGGCGACGCCGGTCGCCTTGTCGCTGACCTCCAGGCGGTAGCGGCTGAACGGCTGCGGGCCGAGGGTCAGCACCGCCGGCTTGTCGGCCGCGGCGCCCAGCGTGCCGGACTTGCGCGGGATGTCGCGGGTGGTGGCGCGGTAGGTGTAGCGGCCGTTGGCCATGTACCACTGGAAGGTCGTGTGCTCCTCGACCAGCTCCCAACTCAGGCCGGGCTTGGCGATGGGGGTGCCGTCCGGGGCCACGGCGATCAGGTCGAAGGCGGCCTCCTGCCCCTCGCCCAGGCGCCCGTCGAAGCGCGGCCGGAGGCCGATGGCGAAGGCCTTGCTGCGCACCGGCACCGACACGCTGGCGCGCGCCGGCCGGCCGCCGGGCTCGGACAGGGTGATCCGCACCTCGGCGCGCAGCGGGCGCGTGGTGTCCGGCAGCGCCGGCAGCTTGACGTCGACGCGGGCCTCGCCCTTGGCGTCGGTGTCCGGGATCTTCAGCGGCTCCAGCTTGGCGTTCACCGTCTCGGTGACGAGGCCGAAGCGGAAGCCCTTGTGCTGCGGGTAGGGCGCCGGGTCGGGCTGCACCGACACCTCGGCCGTGCCGGGCAGGCCGGCGGCCGGCGGGCCGTACAGGAAGCGGCCCTTGACCAGCAGCTCGTACGGCTTGGCCGGGTCGAGGAAGGGGGCCGGCGGCGTCAGGTCGACGGCGAGCCGCTCCGGCACGAAGTCGTCGACCTGGAAGGTGGCGTGGCCGACCGGCTTGCCCTTGGGGTCGGTGTAGGCCTCGACCGTCCAGCCGCCCAGCGGCGCGGTGCGCGACAGCGTGACCGGAAGGAAGAAGCCGCCCTGCGGGCCGGCCGGCGCCGGGCCGGACCAGTACTCGGTGCCGCTCGGGCGCAGCACCTTGACGGTGAGGGGGAAGTCCGCCACCGCCTCGGTCTTGTCGTCGCGCAGCAGGACGCCGAGGTTGACCGTCTCCCCCTGCCGGTAGACGCCGCGGTCGGTGTAGACGAAGGCGTCCATCGGCCCCGGCGGCGTCCGGCCGCCGACGCCGCGGTCGGACAGGTCGAAGGCCGCGGTGGTGAGGTCGAGCATGGCGTAGTCCGCCCCGGCGTAGGCCATCGCCGCGAGCGGCGCGTTGCCGCCGGTGCCGCGGGCGAGGCCGGGCGCGAAGCGGGCACGCCCGATGGAATCGGTGGTGACGCGGGCCAGCTCGGCGTTGTTGCGGGCGACCAGCGCCACCTCCACGCCCGGCATCGGCTGCGCGGTGGACAGCGAGCGGGCGAACACGGTGATGCCGTCCGCCCCCTGGAAGCTGGTCAGCGCAACGTCGGTCACCAGCACCCATTGGGTGGCGAGCGGGTAGGGAAGCTCGTGGCGCGGGATGTCCACCGGCTCCGCCACCACGGCGTACAGGCCGGGGCGGGGGGAGGGCACCAGCTCGCGGAAGGGAACCGCGGTGGTGGTCTCGCGGTTGCGCTCGCCGGCCACGTCCATGCGGCCCTTCCACACCAGCTCGCCGTCGTTGTCGGCGAGGTCCTCGGTCTGGTAGGACCCGAGCGAGTCCAGCAGGCTCTGGCTGCGGATGCGGGCGGCGAGGGTGCGGTCGTTGACGCGCAGCACCTTCAGCGCCACCGCCGGCAGGTTGACGGTGACCAGCGGGATGCCCTCGCCGCCGACGCGCGGCAGGATGAAGGCGTTGCCGCGGAAGGCGGCGGTGGGCTTGCGGTCGAAGACGCGGAAGCGCTGCACGGAATCGGCCTTCAGCGCCACCCCGTCGGTGCCCGGCAGGCCCTGGCGCAGCGTGACGGCATAGGCGCCGCCGTGCGCGAGGCCGCCGACGCACAGCGTGTCGCCGCGCGCATCGACGGGGGCCTGCGGCACCGCCGGCTCCAGCGCCACGAAGTCGCCGAAGCGAATGCCCTTCTGCGTGCTGAGCGTGTCGGAGAAGCGCACGCAGGCGCGCGGCACCGTCTGGTCCGATTCGACGCGCACCGAGCGCACCGACAGCCCGACCTTCTGCCGCAGCGCGGTGATCCGGGCGTCCAGCCCCGGCGCGCGGGCGTCCAGGTCGACCGGCGGCTCGGCGTCCTTGACCGCCACCGTGATCTCGCGCGCCGCCAGCAGCGCCGACTCCGGCTGGTTGAAAACCTCGTCCAGGAGGGTGACCAAGCGCCACAGCGCCGTCGCCTGCTCGGCCGGGGTGGTCGCGCTGTCGTAGGCGGTGTAGGCGGCGTGCAGGGCCCGGTCGCGGTTCGGCTTGGGCAGCGACAGCCAGGCCTCCGACAGCGCCAGCCAGCTGGCGGGGCCGTCCACCCCCAGCGCCACCGCCGCCTCGAAGGCGGCCACCACCTTGGGCCAGTCGCGCTTGGCCAGCGCCTCGCGGGCGTCCCGCTGCGCCTTGTCGCGCTGCTGTGGGCTGACCTGCGGCGGCGCCTTCAGCCGCAGCTCCGACGCATAGGCGTTGGCGTCGGTGGCCAGCCCCGGCGGGTCGAAGCGCGCCCAGGCGCCCGTGGTTGAGACCAGAACGAGCAGGAACAGCCCGATCGACGCGAACACACGAGCCATGAAGCGCCCTCCCCAAGGTGCGGGGCACGAGCTTAGCAGGTCCCGCGCAGGGCAACGAGAGGATACCGGAGCGGGGCCGCTCGTGCGCATTGACGCTCAGGCCAATCTGCCGCAACACTACAATCCATGAAAGTGCGGGGATGGCGCAGCCATATCATTAGATAGCGTTCATATTATAAATGACAAATATGTCCTTACGACCGGAAGAAGGAAGACTGCTCGCACGCTCCGTTAGGGTGCGGTCTTGGCTTATGTTTTTGGTCACCGCCTGTGTCTTGCCTTTATTGTTTTTCTCCTCCGCTCTTTTGTTGCGTAATGTAAGCGCCGACGCGGAGCAGACGGAAAGGTTGGTTCGAAACCGAGCCAGCCTTCTGGCGGAGGATGTTGACCGTGAGGTGGCGCGAGTTATTGCTGCTGCCGAGGTCCTTGCAACCGACGACAGTCTGGCCAATGACGATTTTGCGTCATTCTATGGCCGGGCCAGACGCGTACGTGACCGGCTCAACACTAATGTCCTCGTACGCGACCGCTCGGGTCAGCAGTTGATGAACACGCGTGTGCCGTGGGGAACGGCGCTTCCCCGCAACCCGGTGTTCGATGTCGACCGGCAGGCGGTTGAAACGCGCAAGCCGCAGGTGTCCGGGCTGCTGACCGGCGCCGTGGCGCGGGCGCCGCTGCTCATCGTGGTGGTCCCGCTGCTGCGCGACGGGGAAGTGCGTCATCTCTTGAGCCTCACGATTGAGCAGGAACGCCTGCAAGCCCTCATCGCGGCCGACCGCCAGCCTCCCGAGTGGGTGGCGGGCGTGGTCGATGGCGAAGGGATAATGATCGCGCGGTCCCGGCGCGCCGACACATTCGTCGGCACCCGTCTGCCAACTGATGTATGGGAGCGCATTCGGGAAGCACCCGAGGGTATTCATCGCGCCAACGACCTGGAGGGGAATCCAACGCTGCAGGCATTCGGGCGGTCGGAGGTCTCCGGCTGGATTGTTGGCGTCACGGTTCCCGAAGCCATGGTCGCTGCCCCTGCACGCCAGACGCTGCTTTATTTCGCGAGCGGTGGACTTGCGCTCTTCCTACTGGGGGTGGGGGGGGCCTTCGTGTTGGGGCGGCGCTTGACTCGCTTGGTCGTTCTGCTTGCCGACGCCGCGAAAGCCATGGGCACCGGGGAGCCGATCCCCCCTCAGCCTGCCGGCGTCATCGAACTGGACACGGTGGGCGACGCCATCCGCGACGCCGCTGACCTCATCGGGCAACGCGCCGTGGCGCTTCAGGAAAGCGAGAGCCGCTACCGCGCCATCGTCGAGACCGCGGTGGACGCGATGGTGGTCATCGACGGCGACGGCGTCGTCCACGCCTTCAACCCGGCGGCGGAGCGGCTGTTCGGCTACGCGTCCGAGGCGGTGATCGGGCGGAATGTGCGGATGCTGATGCCTGAACCCTACGCGTCGGAGCACGACGGCTACCTGAGCAACTACCGCCGCACCGGGGTGCGGAAGATCATCGGCATCGGCCGCGAGATCACCGGCCGGCGCCAGGACGGCTCGACCTTTCCGGCCGAGCTGGCGGTGGCGGAATGGCGCGCCGGCGGGCGCCGTTACTACACCGGGATCATGCGCGACGTCTCCGAGCGCCGCCGGGCCGAGGATGCGCTGCGCACCTCGAAGGCCGAGGCCGACCGCGCCAACCTCGCCAAGTCCAAGTTCCTCGCCGCCGCCAGCCACGACCTGCGCCAGCCGGTGCAGGCGCTGGTGCTGTTCCAGGCGACGCTGGTCGAACGCCTTGCCGGGCATGCGGCGCAGCCGCTGGTGGAGTCCATGGGGCAGGCGCTCGGCAGCCTGCACATGCTGCTCGACAGCCTGCTGGATGTCTCGCGGCTGGACGCCGGGCTGATCGTCGCGCACCCGGAGGACGTGCCGCTGACGGAGGTCTTCGAGCGCCTCGCCGCGGAGTACCTGCCGCAGGCCGGCGCCAAGCGGCTGCGCCTGCGCGTCGCCTGCACCCGGACGATGGTGCGCAGCGACCCGGTGCTGCTGGAGCGTATCCTGCGCAATTTGGTCGAGAACGCGTTGCGCTACACCGACCGGGGCGGGGTGCTGCTCGGCTGCCGGCGCCGCGGCGACCGGCTGCGCGTCGAGGTCTGGGACACCGGCGTCGGCGTCGAACCCGACAAGCAGGCGGAGATCTTCGAGGAGTTCGTCCAGGTCGGCAACGTCGAGCGCGATCGCACCAAGGGCCTGGGCCTCGGCCTCGCCGTGGTGCGGCGGCTGGCCCGGCTGCTCGGGCACGAGGTGACGGTCCGCTCGGTGCCGGGGAAGGGCTCTGTGTTCGCGATCGAAATGCCGGTCGTCACCCCGGCCGCCGACGCCGGACCGGCGAAGGCGGAGCAGGCGCGCACCCGCGACGGCCTGATCCTGGTGATCGACGACGAAGTGCTGGTGCGCCTGGGCCTGCAGGCGATGTTGGAGGGCTGGGGCTACCGCGTGCTGGCCGCCGGCTCGGTGGAGGAGGCGGTCCGCCACGTCGAGAGCGGCGCGTGGCCGCACGCCATTCTGGCCGACTACCGGCTGCGCGGCGGCGAGACCGGGTTGGACGCCATCCGCGCCATCCATGACCGCCTCAACGCCGCGGTACCGGCCACCGTCATCACCGGCGACACCGCGCCCGAGCGCCTGATCGAGGTCCGCGAGGGCGGCTTCTCCCTCCTGCACAAGCCGGTGGCCGCGCATGAGCTGCGCGCGACGGTCGGCGAAATGCTGCGCGCGGCGGAGTGAGGAGCCGTGGTCATAGCAGGCTCATAAGATTTGGATACCACTTTCGGGGATGCTAGATTGCCGATGACGGCATTTGAGGCGAAGGCCCGCGCGTATGGTTCCCAGTCCGGTTCGAACGGCAGCGTCCGCGTCCTCCAGGGCGGCACGGCGTCGGTTCCGGATGGCCGGCTGCCTGGCGGTGGCGGTTCTGGCCGCCTTGCCCGGGACCGCCGGCGCCCGCGTGCCGCATTCCCCGGCCGGCGACCCGTTGCAGACGCTGTGGCAGCGCCCCAAGACGGCGCCCAACCCGAACGCGCCGCCCAGCTGCGTCGATGAGGAGCCGCCAGGCCAAGCCGTGCTCGACGCCGCGGCGGGCGGCGACGAGGCGGTGGCGCGGCTGGCCCGCGAGCGGCCGGCGGACGTATTGCGCTGCTCCGACCTGTTCCCCGGCGCCGCGGCCAACGAGGCGCTGCTCGCCGCCGCCCGTGCCGCGCCCTACGACGCGGTCGGCGCCGTCGAGCGGCTGTCGGTCCGCCCCGGCGGGGCGGCGATCGTCGAGGCGGCGTTCGATGCGGCGTTGCTGGAGCGCGCGCTCGACAACGGGCTGCCCTTCTACCAGACGCGGCACGAGCTGCGCCGGCGCCTGCAGCCGGCCGCCGTGCGCGCGCTGGAGGGGCGGGCGGCCAAGCTGCTGGCGGCGGCGTTCCGCCAGGATCCGGTGGCGGTGTCCAGCCAGATCGGCATCCTGCTCGACGACATGTCGGAGGACCACCCCGCCGACCGCTTCCGCGTCGCCCTGGCGCTGCCGGCCGACTCCCTGTTCGAGCTGATCGCCCACGCCGGGCCGCAGCTCTACACCTCGTCGCTGGACGGGCTGGTCAACGTGCTGCGCCTCCAGCTGAAGCAGGAGAAGCGCAATTTCCTCGACCTTGCCAGGGCGCCCGGCACCCGCGCGCTGTGGGCCAAGTTCTTCGTCGCCGTGGTGTCCAGCGGCCGGGCGCGCGACCTGTTCGACGCGACCGCCGGCGACGTGCGCGAGTTGGCGCGGGTGAGCGTCGCGGCGCTGCTGGCGCCCGGCCACGGGGTGGCCCCGCCCATCGTCGCCGGGGCGCTGGCCGACGCCATGACCATCCGTCTGGTCCCCGCCCGCATGGCGCTGGAGGACGAGGTGGCGGCCTTCCACCGCACCACCCAGGACCCGCAGGCCAAGGCGGTGGCCGGCCTTGCCGGCGGGCTGCACGCGCTGCGGCTGTCCGGCCGCCCGGCCAGCCCGGCGTTCCAGGCCGAGCGCTTCGGCGAGCTGTACCGTCTGCCGCCACCGCCGGCGCTGTCGGAGGAGCGGCTGTTCCAGCGCGGCGTCAACTGGCAGCGCATGACCTTCTACGACGACCGCGACGGCCGCGCCTCGTTCCGCGCCTTCGTGCAGCAGCGCCGCGCGCTCGGCTGGGCGATCAACAACCACGGCGGCTTCATCACCGCCGCCAGCCCGGAGCGGCGCGGCCGGCGCATCGTCATCATCGCCGACGTTCCGGGATCGGGCGAGGCCGGCCGCGCCGCGCTGCGCGCGTGGCTGGAGCAGCACGGGGTGTCGCCGACCATCGTCGTCCACCGCGGCCACAGCTACCACGAGGACGGCACCATGACGGAGATCGCCGCGGCGACCGCGCTGGTGTTCTGGGGCTCGTGCGGCGGCCATGTGCGGCTGGGCGCGACGCTGGAGCAGGCGCCGGACGCCCAGGTCCTGGCGACCCAGAACATGGGCATTTCCACCGTCAACCAGGCGCTGCTGCGCATCATCGAGGAGCGGCTGCTGACCAGCGGCACCATCGACTGGTCGGCGGTTTGGGCCGACGCCCAGGCGCAGATCCACGACCGCCGCTTCGGCGCCTACAAGCGGCCCGACCAGGATTCCACCAACCTCGCGTTGCGCGGCTGGCGGGTGCAGGCCGACCGGGTGGCGAAGCTGCCGGGGAACTGAAAAAGGCGCGCCCCCGGACGGAGGCGCGCAGTCGCTCGGAGCTGCCAGGAGGGGTGCGTCAGAACGGCAGGATGATGCGGCCCCAGGCGCGGGTGTCGTAGCCGCCGTAATTGCTCTCCGACACCGTGCGGGTCAGGTAGCCTTGCAGGATGAGGTCGGAGAAGCTGTAGCCGACCAGCGCGCCGAGCGCGACCTGCTCCTGCTTCTTGTAGGTCGGGGTGGGCTTGCTGGTGTCGAACGAGGCGAAGGCCACCGGGCCGAGCTGCCACTTGCCGAAGCTCTTGGTGGCGGTCAGGTCGATGTTCAGGAAGTCGGGGTTCAGCGTGCGGGTCGCCTTGCGGGTGTTGATCCCGTAGATGACGTTGCCCGTCAGGTTCCAGCCGTCGGCGGTGTAGCTGATGCCGACGCGCTGATTGATGTCGGTGGTGTCGAATCCCAGACCGTTGCCCACCGGCGTGTAGACGCCCAGCAGGTAGCTGATGCCCAGCCCGCCGCCCAGGTCCCACGCCAGTTGGGCGGCGAAGAACGGGTTGTACATGCCGGATTTGTAGTGGGTGCTGTTGACGCCGACCTCGAGTTCCGGCACCGCGGCCAGGAGTTGGAGCCGGCCGCCGGCGATCTTGGCCGGCGTCGACCAGGCGAGCACCGGAATGTTGACGCCCAGCGTCACGTCGGGGCTGGAGCCGCGGCCCTCGCGCACACCCCAGTCGAAGGTATCGACGAAGTAGAAGCCCTCCGGCAGCGGGGCTCCGGCCGCGAGGCCGATGGTTTCGCCCGGCTGGGTGACCGATCCGGCCAGTGCCGGTGCCGTGCAGAACGCCACCGCGGCGACGGCCGCCGTCATGGTGCTTCGCACGCTGGAACCGAAGAATGTCAGCATAGTCCGCGCCCTTTCTCGTGATGCGTTTTTTCCCATCGGATGCCGGTTGTGTCCCGGCCACCGCTCGGCGCGCGTCGGCGCCGGGCGCACTACGCAAGAAAAGAGTCTGGGCGACCATAGAACTATCCGACGCTGTGGCTGTTCGCACTGGCGATATTTCGGAAAGAATTGCCGCGTTCTTGTCGTTGATAATGAATGATGTGGTCCGAGTCGCTGTGTGTTGTGCGCAGCGGCGAAATTGACTTGCGATGCTGCTACTTTCGTATGGATGATACTTAAGGGTAATGGGGTTGGATTGATTGCGTGGACATTGCTTTCGGCATTCGTTCACGTTCCCAAATCGTCATTCCCGCCTTCGCGGGGACGACGGCAAAAGAGGTTCCGAAGATGCGGCGGTCTTTCCAGCCGGCAGCACCCCTCACGACGAAAAGGCCCCGGAGCCGTGGTGGCTTCGGGGCCTTATGACCGGCTTGGAAGAGCCGGCGGTCACTGGCTGTAGGAACCGGAGCCGACGATGTAGTCGCCCTGGCGGATCAGGTAGGAGTGTTTGTGCTCCACCTTGTTGGTCCGGCGGTTCAGCCAGACGTAGTCCAGCGCGGCCTCCGGCGTGTCGCGGGTGCGGGCGATCATCTCCTGCACGAGAGGTTTGCCCTCGGCGTCGGTCAGGTCGGAGGCGCTGGTGCCGGCGAGCTTGGGGTTGGCGCCGGAGGCGACGTATTTCCCCGCCGTGTCGAACACGAAGACATACAGGTCCTGGCGCACGAAGGTCCCCTTGGGATCGTGGAAGGCCTTCACCGCCTCTTCCGGCCCCTTGGCCTTCAGGTAGGCGGCGGCCTCCTGCACCAGCGCCTTGGCCTGCTCGGGCGTCGAGCGGTCGGCGGCGCCGGCGGCGCCGGCCATCAGGAGGAGGGGGAGGATCAGCGGAACGGCTTTGCGCATCGGGGGCACCTTTCAGGTCGTCCTTGGGTCGGGTCTTGGTCTTTGGTCGCAGGACGAGGGATCAGTCCTCGTGCACGGTCTCCAGCCAGGTGCGGATGGCCCACAGCGCCTCCTGGCCCAGCGCCTCGCCGAACTTCGGCATGTAGGTCACGCCGTTGCGGATCGCGCCGTTGACGACGCGCTCCTTGAACCACTCGTCGCCGGCGTCGCCCTTCTCCAGGAAGCGCAGGTCCGGGGCGATGCCGCCCGACACCGCGCCCAGGCCGTGGCAGCGCGCGCAGTTCTGGTTGAAGGCGGAGGAGCCGATCTCGACCGCCCGCGTGTTGCCGCGGTAGGGGTTGGCCTCGCGCCAGTCCGCGCCGAGCTTGTCCAGGCCGGTGGTGTCCACCGCCTGGGGGGTGACGTCGCCGTGGGCGACGGCGACGGCCGGAACGGCGGCGACGGAACCGAACATCAGGCCGGCCGCCATGAGCCGAAGAAGCCGAGCGTTCATCAGTGAGCGTCCTCTCTGGGCAAGAATTCAGGGCTCGGGTGTGCTGAAACCGAGCGGCTGGGTCGGATGCCGGGAAGAGTAGCGAGGGCGCCGCAGTGCGGATAATTGGACGATGGTACAATAAGGGCGCGGTTGAGCTGGGCGCAATCGGCCGCTCTTCACGCCGTCATCCCCGTGAAAGCGGGGATCCATGAGTTCCGAAGCGGCATGCCATGGGAGTTATGGATCCCCGCCTTCGCGGGAATGACGGCCAAGGGAGTGGTCGCGGTTGCTCCGCGCCGCTCAGAAGCTGCTGCGCGCCTGTTCCATCTGCAGCCGGTTGGCGAAGACCACGGCCTGGGTGCGGCTGTAGACCTTCAACTTTTGCAGGATGGCCGAGACGTGGGCCTTCACCGTCGTCTCGGTGATGCTCAGCTCGTAGGCGATTTCCTTGTTGAGCTTGCCGGTGCCCAGCATCTCCAGAACCCGCATCTGCTGCGGCGTCAGCGTGGCGAGGCGGCGGGCGATCTCGGCGGTCTCGCCGTCCTCCGGCTCGTCCTCGCCGGGCAGTTCGGGCACGTAGACGCCGCCCTCCATGACGAGGCGCAGCGCCGCGGCGATGCCGTCGCGCGGGGTCGACTTCGGGATGAAGCCGGCGGCGCCGCACTGGATCACCTCGCGCACCAGCTTGCGGTCCTCGTGGGCGGAGACCACCACCACCGGCGTCGCCGGGAACTGGCTGCGCAGGCTGACCAGTCCGGACAGCCCGTTCATCCCCGGCATGTTGATGTCCAGCAGCAGCAGGTCCATGTCGCCCTGCGCGGCCAGCAGGCGCGTGGCGTCGTCGAGGCAGCCGGCCTCGAAGACCTGCTCGGCCTGACAGGTGTAGCCGACCGCGCTGCGCAACGCGTCGCGGACCATCGGGTGGTCGTCGGCGATGAGGATCTTGGTCATGGCGTGTTTCCACGCTCGTGGTTGCCGGGGCGTTTCCTGGCGTCATTATGACGCATGGGTGTGAAAGCCGCAAGAACGGCAACGCCGCCGTGCGGTTCCCGCAACAAAATGTCCATGCCGGGGCCGGTCAGAATCGAACCGTGAGCTGGGTGTTGACGTACGTGGTGTTCTTCGCCTGCACCGCCTTCAGCGCGCGGCCGGGCAGGAACTCCGCCACGGTGACGCGCAGGATGACGTTCAGCAGCGGCGCCCAGGCGACGGTCAGGTTCGGCAGGCGGCCGATGACCCGGCCGGGCACGAGCGCGGACACGGCCATGGCGTTGGTGCCGTTCGCCCCCTTCCAATTGCCGCCGTAGACCGCGTCGTCCTCCGAGTGCCGCCAGAAGAAGCCGTAGGAGAAGTCGGCGCTCACCCCCGGCAGCGGCGTCACCCGGACGCGCGGGGCGATGTCGTAGAAGTTGGTGGGGGAGAAGAAGCTGTTGGGCATGTAGTACAGCGCGTCCGGGAACATCGGCTGGTAGGTGCCGAGGGTGCCGCCGGCGCGGTCGGCGCCGCCGCTGGCGCCGTCGATGCGCGCGCCGACGCGCGGCCGCCAGGGCTGGGCGGCGAACGTGTAGCCGGTGTCGGTGTTGAACGCCCAGGCCCGCACGTCGAACGGGCCGTAGCTGCCGCGCTGCACCGCCGCGTCCCAGTCGTAGCTGAGGTTGCCGAGCGTTCCGAAGGCGCGCAGGCCGACGGTGTGGCGGTGGTCCTGGGCGACCAGGAAGCCGCTGCTCGGCGACACCGTCGGGCCGGTGCGCAGTTCCGCCGCATTGTACAACCCGGTGCCGGGGCCGTTGTTGTTCGGCGCGGCGCGGAAGCCGTAGTAGAAGGCGTCGAGCGTGGCCGTCAGCGGTTCCCCGAACAGCGCCGCCTTCGGCAGGTCGACGCTGGCGTAGACGCCCCAGAGGTTGCGGTGCGGGTTGTCCTCGCCGGCGAACCAGCCGTCCTTGTAGCGGTAGGCGTTGTAGGCGAAGGCGTCGACGCGCAGGCCGCCCCAGTCGGCGTAGGCGCGCACGCCGTCGAAGATCGGGTCGGGCAGGCTGGTGGCGATGTTGGCGGCGACGTTGTGGCTGTTGCCGAAGAACAGCGCCTGCCGGCCGATGCGCAGCCCCGTGCGTGCGCCCTCCAGCGGCAGCATGACCTCGGCGAAGCCGTTGACCAGCTCAAGGTCGTTGCGCTGGCTGGCCGGAATCACCGGGCCGGAGCCGTGGCCGGTCTGCTCGGCGTGCCACAGTTCGCCATAGACGCGCAGGTACGGGCCGAGGTGCAGGTCCGCGCCAACCATGTAGCGCTGCTTCAGCAGCTCGCTGTCCAGCGGCGGCCGGGCGGCGCCGAGCACCAGCGGCGCCCCCGGCCGCGTCGGCACGCGCGCTGTCGCGGCGACGCCGAAGTTCTTGTTCTCCGTGTAATCGAAGCGCAGCCGGGCCTCGCCGTTCAGCGTCAGAGTGACGTCTCCCGCCTCGTCCAGGCGGATGAACTTGAGCCGGTCGAGGATCGACGTCGCTTGAGCCGGATCGCGCAGGCGACTGTAATCCTCGTCGTAGCGCGCGATGTGGAAGCCGCCGGTGCCTGGGCTCTTGCCCTTGGTGAAGCGCGGCGCGGGCGGCGCCTCCTCCGCGAAAGTGGCCGCCGGCGCGGCGGTCTGCGCCAGCATCCCCAGCAGCAGCAGGCGGCACAGCGCCTTCCGGCCCGCCCCGCCGCTCATCGCGCCGTCTTCAGGTAGGCGATGAGGTTGGCGCGCTCCTCGGCGCCGGGCACGCCGGCGAAGCTCATGCGGCTGTCGGGGATGACCGCCTTCGGGTTGGTCAGATAGGCGTCGAGCCTGGCGTCGTCCCAGACGAACCCGGCGCCCTTCAGTCCCTCCGAATAGCCGGCGAAGCCCGCCGCGCTGCCCGCCGGCCGGCCGACGACGCCGTGCAGCGACGGGCCGACGCGGTTCTTGTCCGGCTCGACCGCGTGGCAGGAGCGGCACTGGCGGAACAGCTTCTCGCCCGCGGCCGGGTCGCCCTCGGCGCGGGCCGCACCCGAGGCCAGCAGCGCGGCGGCGGCGAGCGCCAGGAGGAGGGAAGGCGGACGCGTCATCGGACAGGATCCCGTGCTGGATGATTGATGGCGCTGACGATAACCGAGCGCGCCCGGCCGCCGAATTCGACTATGGAAGGACTGGTCAGCGGTCTCCAACCAACGTTCACTGGAGGACCGTTGGATTTTCGCTATGTTTTTTTCGTCATAGCGCCCAGGGGGTGAATGGCGTATAAGGAGCGGGTCATCGCCGACCCGGGCTTCGGTCCGGCGGGCGGTGCGACCAGAAATACCCGCTCTCAACGCCTCCCGCCCCGCGGGGGGCGTCTTTTTTTGGTGGGAGTGGTGCCGCGTCATGTGGCGTATCGACGGTCCGATCTGGCGCAAGCTGAACGAAAGTCGCATGACCTCGGTGGCGAAGCGCCTTTTGTCGGAGGACGATGCTGCGTTACGCTCGTCCAAGGGGAAACGCCCGGAAACGACGGGAACACGCGCCATGCCGGTCCAGGCCGCCACTTCCGCGCTGCCGCGCGCCATGTCGACGGCCGAGGACGCCGCCACCGCCGCGCGCGAGCTGCACGAGCGGCTCTGGCGCCCGGGGCTGGAGCTGGTGGTGGTGTTCTGCTCGCCGCGCTACGACACCGCCGAATTGGGCCGGGAGCTGGCCGGGCGCTTCGGCGACACGCCGGTGGTCGGCTGCACCACGGCCGGCGAGATCACGCCGGAGGGCTACGCCTCCGGCACCCTGGTCGGCATCGGCTTTCCCTCCGAGGACTTCTCCATCGTCACCGAGCGCATCGACGCGCTGAACGGCTTCGAGGTGTCGGACAGCACCCGCATCCTGCGCTCGCTGCTGACCAAGCGCGACCGCGCCCTTGCGGCGCGGCCGGAGCCGTTCCCGGACAAGGGCAGCTTCGCCATGCTGCTGGTGGACGGCATGTCGATGCGCGAGGAGACGGTGGTCAGCGCGCTGCACAGCGTGCTGGTGGACATCCCGCTGTTCGGCGGCTCGGCCGGCGACGACCTGCGCTTCGAACGGACCTTCGTGCTGCACGAAGGGCGCTTCCACGAGAACGCCGGGGTGATCGCGCTGTTCACCTCGGCCCGCCGGTTCTCGGTCTTCCGCACCGAGCACTTCGTCAGCTCGGACCGCAAGATGGTGGTCACCGGCGCCGACCCGCAGCGCCGCATCGTCACCGAGATCAACGCCGAGCCGGCCGGGCGCGAGTACGCCCGCATGGTCGGGCTGGAGGGCGAGCCGCTGACGCCCATGATCTTCGCCGCCCATCCCGTCGTGGTGCGCGTCGGCGGCCAGTACCACGTCCGCTCCATCCAGAAGGTCAACGAGGACGAGAGCCTCACCTTCTTCTGCGCCATCGACGAGGGCATCGTGCTGACGGTGGCCGAGGGCGTCGACCCGGTGCAGAACTTCGAGGCGATGATGGCCCGCCTGACCGACGAGATCGGCACGCCGGACCTCGTGCTCAGCTGCGACTGCATCCTGCGCCGGCTGGAACTGGAACAGAGCCAGCTGAAGCGCACCATGTCGGGCCTGATGGCGCAGCACAACGTCATCGGCTTCTGCGCCTACGGCGAGCAGTACAACGGCATGCACGTCAACCAGACCCTCACCGGGGTGGCGATAGGTGGCCGATGACCACGGTGCTGGACTACAGCGCGCGCTTGGCCGAGCTTGAGCGCGAGAACCAGAAGCTCAAGCGCATCAACAAGGTGCTGATGGACCGCGTCGAGCGGTCGATGGACTTCCAGGGCGGCGCCTTCTCGCTGTTCCAGACCGCCATCGTGCTGGAGCACAAGGTGCGCGAACGCACCCTGGAGCTGGAAGGGGCGCTGCGCGAGCTGGAGGATTCGCACCGCGACCTCGCCCGCGCCAAGCAGCTGGCGGAGACCATGCGCTCCCGCCTGTCCGACGCCATCGAATCGGTCAACGAAGGGTTCGCGCTGTTCGACGCCGACGACCGATTGGTGCTGTGCAACCGCAAGTACCTGTCGTTCTGGCCGGCGGTGGCCGACCGCATCCAGCCCGGCATGCGCTTCCGCGCGATCGCCGAGCTGGTCGCCTCCACCCACGCCGCCGGGGAGCCAAACCAGCCGGCCGACGCCTGGCTGGCGCAGCGGCTGGGGCAGCACCGCAACCTCGGCGGGCCGCACGTGCACCGGCTGGCCGACGGGCGCTGGATCCAGGTGAACGAGCGGCGCATCCGCGACGGCGGCGTGGTCGGCGTCTACACCGACATCACCGACATCAAGGAGCACGAGACCCGCCGGCGCGAGCGCGAGCTGGCGGAGAAGTCGGCGCTGCTCCAGGCCACCCTCGACAACATCGCCCAAGGGGTGGCGGTGTACGACCGCGACGAGAAGCTGGTGGCCTGGAACGACCGCTTCGCCGAGCTGCTGCGCCTGCCGGCCACGGTGGCGTGCATGGGCGCGCGCTTCGCCGACTTCTTCCGCTTCAACGCCGCCCTGGGCGAGCGCGGCCTGTCCATGGGCGCCCTGATGCGCAGCGCCTGCGTCGTGGAGCAGCCGTGGCTGGACGACAGCGTGCTGGAGATCAACCGCAACCCGATGCCGGACGGCGGCTTCGTGATGACCTTCACCGACATCACCGAGCGCAAGCGGGCCGAGGAGGCGCTGCGCGACGGCGAGCGGCGCATCCGCCTGATCACCGACGCGGTGCCGGCGCTGATCGCCTACGTGGACGCCGAGCAGCGCTACCGCTTCGTCAACCGCGCCTACGAGGACTGGTTCAAGCGGCCGCGCAGCGAGATCGACAATCGGTTCATGCGCGACGTGCTCAGCCCGGCCGACTATGAGATCCGCCGACCCCACGTGCTGCGCGCGCTGGCCGGCGAGAGCGTCAGCTTCGAGATGGAGCGCGCCGGCGACGACGGCGCGGTGCGCTACGCGGTTGCCACCTACATCCCGCATTTCGGCGAGCGGCACGAGGTGCTGGGCTATTTCGCGCTGATCCACGACATCACCGAACGCCGGCTGGTGGCGCAGGCGCTGGAGGACGCCAAGGAGAGCCTGGAGCGCCGCGTGGTCGAGCGCACCGCCGAGCTGACCCAGCTGAACCGCAAGCTCCACCAGGAGATCCGCGAGCGCGCCGCGGCCGAGACCGCCGCCCGCGTCGCCCGCGCCGAGGCGGAGCAGGCCAACCTGTCGAAGACCAAGTTCCTCGCCGCCGCCAGCCACGACCTGCTGCAGCCGCTGAACGCCGCGCGGCTGTTCGTCTCCGCGCTCGACGACCTGGAGCAGCCGGAGGCCAACCGCACCATGGTCGAGAACATCGACGTGGCGCTGGCCTCGGTGGAGGACCTGCTGGCGGCGCTGCTCGACATCTCCAAGCTGGACGCCGGGGCGGTGACGCCGGAGCTGGCGGACTTCCCGGTCAAGGGGCTGCTGGGCTCGCTGGCCACCGAGTACGCGCCGGTGGCCCGGGAACGCGGGCTGGACCTGCGCGTCCTAGTGTCGGGGGCGGTGGTGCGCTCCGACATCCGGCTGCTGCGGCGGATCGTGCAGAACTTCCTGTCCAACGCGCTGCGCTACACGGCGCAGGGGCGCGTGCTGGTGGGCTGTCGGCGGGTGCCCGAGGGCCTGCGCGTCGAGGTGTGGGACACCGGCCCCGGCATCCCGCCGGACAAGCTGGACGAGGTGTTCCAGGAGTTCCGCCGCCTCGACACGCCGTGCGCCGCCAGCGACCGGCACCGCGGCATCGGCCTCGGCCTCGCCATCGTCGATCGCGTGGCGCGCATGCTCGGCCACCCGATCGCGGTGCGGTCGGAGCCGGGGCGGGGCTCGGTCTTCTCGGTGACGGTGCCGTCCGGCACCCGCCCGCGCCCGGCCCGCGCGCCGGAGGTTGCGGCGCGGCCGGCGACCGACCGGCTGGCCGGCGCTTCGGTGCTGGTGCTGGACAACGAGCCGGCGGTGCTGGCGGGGATGGAGGCGCTGCTGCGCGGCTGGTCGTGCCGGGTGACCTCGGCCACCACGGGCGCGGAAGCGCTGCGCGGGCTGGCGGGGCTGGACCGGCCGCCGGACCTGCTGATCGCCGACTACCACCTGGACGACGGTGCGCTCGGCGTGACCGAGGTCGAACGGCTGCGCGCCGCGTGCGGCCGGAAACTGCCGGCGATCATCATCACGGCGAACCGCACCGCCGAGCTGGCGGCGGAAGCGCAGGCGCAGGGCTGCATGCTGCTGAACAAGCCGGTCCGACCGGCGCAGTTGCGCGCACTGATGAGCGGGCTGATCGGGTAGGGCCCGTGGCCGAGGGCGTCTTCTCGCCCGGCCCCCACCCTAACCCTCCCCCACTGCGCGGGGGAGGGGATCAACTCCTTCCCCCGCGAAGTGGGGGAAGGCCGGGATGGGGGCCCGGTGCAGAAACTCACCCTGCCGCCACCCCCGCCTTCCCAACCATCCCCCGTGCTGGCGAGTAGCGCAGGATCGCGCCCGTCAGGAACAGCGCCGTCGCGCCCAGCACCGCCGCCAGCGCCTCGCCCGACACCTGCCCGTACAGGGCGAAGCGCACCAGCTCCACCCCGTGCGTGAACGGGTTCAGCCGGCACAGCAGGAACAGCGCCTCGCCGGCTTCCTGCATGCGGTACAGCGGGTAGAGCGCCGAGGACAGGAAGAAGAGCGGGAACACGACGAAGTTCATCACCCCGGCGAAGTTCTCCAGCTGCCGGATGGTCGAGGCCAGCAGCATTCCCAGCGCCCCCAGCATCAGCCCGTTCAGCGCCAGCGCCGGCAGCACGGTGAGCGGCGCCCAGGCCGGCAGCTCGACGCCGTAGAGCGCCACCACAAGGAGGAAGCCGTACACCTGGAGGATCGACACCACCACCCCGGCCAGCAGCCGGGCGAACAGCAGGAAGCCGCGCGGCAGCGGGCTGGTCAGCAGCACGCGCATGCTCCCCATCTCGCGGTCGTAGACCATGGAGAGCGAGCCTTGCATGCCGTTGAACAGCTGCACCATGCCGATCAGTCCCGGCACGATGTAGACCTCGTAGGGGATGTAGGTCGCGTAGGGCGGGATGATGGCGATGCCCAGCGCGGCGCGGAATCCCGCCGCGAAGACGAACAGCCAGATCAGCGGCCGCACCAGGGCGCCCAGGAAGCGCTCGCGCTGGTGCACGAAGCGCAGCACCTCGCGCACCACGACGCCGTTCAGCGCGATCCACCAGTTCATGCCGCGGCTCCTCCGGTCAGGCGGTCGAAGGTTTCGGTGACGGTGGCGGCGCCGAGCGCGCGGTTGACCTCGGCCACCGGCCCGGCCGCCCGCACGGTGCCGCGGTGCAGCACCACGACGCGGTCGGTGGCGGCGTCGATTTCTTCGATCAGGTGGGTGGCCCACAAGACCGCGATGCCGTCCTGGGCGCACAGCGCGTGCACGTGCTCGATCAGCTTGCGCCGCGTCGGCAGGTCGAGGCCGACCGTCGGCTCGTCGAGCAGCAGCAGGGCTGGGCGGTGCAGCAGGGCGCGGGCGATCTCGGCGCGGCGGCGGTGGCCGCCGTTCAGCGCGCGGACCTTCTCGTCGCGGCGCCCGAACAGGTCCAGGCGGGTCAGCTCCGCCTCGATGCGGCGGTCGGCCTCGCGGCGCGGGATGCCGTGCAGCGCCGCGAAGTAGCGCAGGTTCTGCGCGACGCTGAGGTCGAGGTCGAGCGTCGGCTGCTGGAACACCACGCCGAGGCGCGCCAGCGCCGGCCCCGGCGTGCGGGCGAGGTCGTGGCCGTGCACCCGGATGCGTCCGGCCTGCGGACTGAGCAGCCCGGTGGCCAGGGCGAACAGCGTCGACTTGCCCGCCCCGTTGGGGCCGAGCAGCGCGGTGAACTGGCCCGGCGCCACGCCGAACGACACGCCGTCCAGCGCCTTGCGCCCGGAGGCGTAGGTGTAGCCGAGATCCTCGACCGACAGCGCGCCCATGCCTCAGCCCTTCACCGCCACGCCCCAGGGATAGCGGCCGACCTTGACCGTCTTGACGACCGACAGCTTGTCCACGTCGATCACCGACACGTCGCCGCTGACGCCGTTGGTGGTGAACAGCGTCTTCTGGTCGGCCGAGAGGTCCATCTGCCAGACGCGGCGGCCGACCAGCAGGTACTGCTTCACCTCGTGGGTCTGCGCGTCGATCACCGCCACGTGGTTGGCCGGCCCCAGCGCCACGAAGGCGTAGCGGCCGTCGTCGGTCAGGCGCACGCCGACCGGCTGGATCTTGTCCTGGGCGATCCCCTTCAGCTTGAAGCCGATGGTCTTGGTCACTTGGCGCGTCGCCGCGTCGATCACCGCGACGGTGCCGCCGATCTCCGAACTGACCCACAGCTGGCGGCCGTCCTTGCTGAACGTCGCGTAGCGCGGGCGGGCGCCGACCTGGGTGTGGTCCACCGTGGTGCGCTTCTCGGTGTCGATCCAATGGACCATGTTGGTGGTCTCGGAGGTGTTGACCGCCCATCGGCCGTCGGGGCTGACCGCCATGCCCTCCGGCTCGACGCCGACGTCGACCTGATAGGTGACCCGCCGCGTCGGCACGTCCACCACGGTGACGACGTTGCTGTCCTCGTTGGCGATGAACAGCTGCCGGCCGTCGGGGTGCAGCGCGAAGAGCTCCGGGTCGTCGCCGGAGGGCAGGTCGTGGACGACCTTCTTCGTCGCCAGATCGACCACCTGCACCGCGTCGTCGTCGCTGGCGCAGACGTAGAGGTGGGCGCCATCCTTCGAAAGTGTGATGCCGCGCGGCCGGCGGCCGACCTTGATGGTGTCGACCACCTGCAGCGAGGTGCTGTCGATGACGGAGACGGTGTTGTCCTTCTCGTTCGACACGTAGATGGTGCCGGCCGAGGCGCCCGGCGCCAGGCCGAGCAGGAGGAGGGCGGGGAGCAGGCGTTTCATCGCGGAAATCCCTCGGTCATTGCGGTTTGCAGCCGGTTTCGGGCTGGTCGAAGCCCAGCGTGTCCAGGTCGGTCTTCGGGTGCAGGAATCCCTCCTGCGGCGACACCGACACCAGCGAGCGGTCGGCGGCCAGCAGCACCGGCTGCCGCAGCTGCCCGTCCCACGGGCGCACGCTCATCGGCACGCCCTTGAAGGCCGACATCGCGAATCCGGGGCTGCGGATGTGCGCGGCCAGCGCCGCCGGGTCGGTGCTGCGGATCTGCGCCGCCGCCTCGCCGACCAGCCGCACGGCCGTCCAGGCGTCGAGGTCGGCGGGAGTCATCGGCCGGTGCGCCAGCGCCTTGAAGCGGTTCTGCAGCTGCGACGCGCCCCATTGCTCGTGCGTGCGGTGCCAGGATGTCGGCACGAGGCCCTGCGTGCCGGCGACCGGGCGCGCGTCCCAGGTGCGGTAGGGCAGGTATTCGCCGAACTCGCCGATCTCGTCGGCGACCACCAGCACGTCGTGCGCTTTGGCCTGGGTGAAGACCGGCACCTCGGCCTCGGCGGTGCGGTTGACGTCGCTTTCGGCGGTCCAGCGCTTCTCCTCGACGATGGAGGCGCCGAAACGCTTGGCTGCGCGGCGGATCGCGGCGGCGTAGAGGGCATCCTCCGGCCGGCGGCCGACGACCAGCAGCCACTTGCCCCAGCGCTTCCTCACAAGATACTGGGCCAGCGCGTCGGCCAGCATGGCGCGGCTGGGCGTCACGTGCAGCAGGTTGGGGGCGCAGCCCTCGGCGCGCAGGGAATCGTCGGGCGCCCCGGCGTTCAGCAGCGTGACGCCGGCCGCCTGTGCCGGCTTGGTCAGGCGCGCCACCGCGGCGGCGGGAAGGGTCAGCACCACGAAGCGGTCGCCCCGGGCCGCGAGGTCGCGGAACGTCGCCTCGACGTCCCCGTCCGGCGGGACGGTGACGGCGTCCAGCTCGAAGCGCTGCTTGAGGAAGCGGCCGGTGGTGGCGTTGTCGGCGATGGCCAGCCGCGCGCCCATCAGCCCGGCGTCCGGCACCGGCTCGTCGGGGGTGGAGAGCGACGGCGGCGGTTCGACCTCCTGCGTCAGGTAGCCGATGCGGAGCACCGCCTCCTCGGCGTGGGCCGCCGCGGGTAGCAGGAGGGCGAGCAGGAGAGGGAGGGCGGACGGGCGCATGGCCGCACTGTAACGACCCCTCCCCGGCTGGGGGCTATTGTACCATCGTCCAATTATTGGTCAGGGCAGCGGTGGCTATCCTGGCGCGCATGGAACACGCCTCACGCCGCCAGTTTCTCGTCACGCTTGGCATGGGTACGCTGGGCGCCGCCGCGCTCGCGGCCGGTCCCGCCCGCGCCCGCCCGCTGGACGAGGTGGTGCAGCGCAACCGGCTGCGCGTCGCCGTCTACCGCGACTTCCACCCCTTCTCCTACCGGGAGGGCGGGGCGCTGAAGGGCATCGACGTCGACCTCGCCCACGCCATCGCCGAGCGTCTCGGCGTCCGCCCCGACGTGTTCGAGCACACCGCTGGCGAGACGGTGTCCGACGACCTGCGCGTCGCCGTCTGGCGCGGCAGCCTGTTCGGCGGCGAGCCCGCCGACATCATGCTGCACATCCCCTACGGCAAGGACTTCGCGCTGCGCAACCCGGAGGCCGTGCTGTTCGCCCCCTACCAGCGCGAGCTGTTCGCGCTCGCCCGCGACCCGGAGCGGGTGCCCTCCGCCGATCCCGCCGACCTGCCGGAGGAGCCGGTCGGCGTCGAGATCGACAGCGTTCCCGACTTCTACCTGCTCGGCCTCGACGGCGGCCGGCTGCGCCCCCACGTCGTGCACTTCCCGGATCCGAAGGCGGCGATCGAGGCGCTGGCGCGCGGTGAACTGGCCGCGGTCCTGGCGCCGCGCAGCCAGATCGAAGCGGCGCTCGGCGAGCGGCGCGCGCGGTTCCCGATCGCCGCGGTCCGCCTGCCCGGCCTGATGGCGTCCAGTTGGGACATCGGCATGGCGACGCGCGAGAACGCCCGCGACCTCGCCTACGCCGCCGGCGACGTGGTGGCGGCGATGCAGGAGGACGGCAGCCTGGAGGCGCTGTTCCGCCGGCATGGCGTGACCCACACGCCGATTCCCGTGGATTGAGCGGAGGACGCGGCGTGCGGACGATCCTGACCCTCCTGCTGGTCCTGGCCGCCGTGCCCGCGGCGGCGCAGGACGACCCGTTCGGTTCGCCGATGTGGGACGTGCTGCGCGGCGAGTATTTCGGCACGGCGCCGGTGGTGTTCGACGGGCGCGTGGCCGTCATCGCGCCGGCCAGCGCCGAGAACGTCTTCGCCATGCCGGTGGCGGTGGATGCCCGCGGCCTGGAGGGCGTGCGCGAGATCGTGCTGCTCGCCGACCTCAACCCGTTCCCGCTGGTCCTGCGCTACCGCCCCGACGCGGCGGCGCCCTTCGTCGCCACCCGGATCAAGGTGCAGCAGGCCACCGCCGTGCGCGGCGCTGCGTTGACCGCGGACGGGGTGTGGCACGTCGGCGGGGCGCTGGTCGACGCGGCGGGCGGCGGCTGCGCCGCGCCGGCGCAGGCCTACGCGGAAAAGGACTGGGCCGACCACGTCGGCGAGGTGCAGGCGCGCGCCTGGCCGCCCGGCTCAGCCGGCACGGCGCGTATCCGCCTGCGCATCCGGCACCCGCAGGACACCGGGCTGGTCGCCGGCATTCCGGCGTACTTCATCGAGGAACTGGCGCTGACCGCCGACGACGGCCGCGTGCTCGGCCGGCTGCAGACCGGCGAGCCGGTGGCGGAGAATCCCGTGTTCACGCTGGAAGTTCTGTCCGGAGCGGCGCGCTCGGTGCGCCTGCGCGGCCGGGACAACCAAGCTGGGGAGATCGACGCGACCATTCCGTTGCCGCGGGCAGGGAGGGAAGGGTGATGCGGACATACTTGCCCCCACCCCTGACCCCTCCCCCGCTTCGCAGGGGAGGGGAAACAGGCGGTGGAGTTCCCTCCCCTGCGAAGCGGGGGAGGGTTAGGATGGGGGCAAGCGTGCTCTCCATCTTTCTAAGCCTAACGGCCTCCGCCGCCCCGCTCACCTACACCCTCACGCCGACCCGCATCGCCGAGGACACCTACGTCTTCGAAGGCACGCGCGAGCATTTCACCCGCGCCAACGGCGGCAACATCCTGAATCCCGGCTTCATCGTCTCCGGCGACGGCGTGCTGGTGTTCCAGACCGGCCCGTCGCGCAAGTTCGGCGAGGCGATGCGGGCGGCGATCGCCACCGTCACCGCGCAGCCGGTCCGCAAGGTCTTCGTCAGCAACCTGCACCCCGACTACTGGCTGGGCAACCAGGCCTTCGCCGACGTGCCCATCGCCGCCCTTCCCGGCACCATCGAAGGCATCCGGCGCGAGGGCGAGGGCATCGCCGGGAACATGTACCGCCTGATCGGCGACTGGATGCGCGGCACCGAGCCGGTGGTCCCGACCGAGCCGGCCTACGGCTCCACCGTCGTGTACGGCCGCCACCGGCTGCGCCTGATCCCGCTGGAGGGGCACACCGACGCCGACCTCGCGGTGCTGGACGAGACCACCGGCGTGCTGTTCGCCGGCGGCGTGGTGTTCTGCGACCGCACGCCGACCACGCCGCACGCCGACATCGCCAGATGGCTGGGCGAACTCGACGCGCTGGAGGCGCTGGAGGTGCGCACGCTGGTGCCGAACCACGGCCGCATCCGCAACGACAAGGCCTGCATTGCCCAGACGCGCGACTGGCTCACCTGGCTCGACCGCACGCTGAGGGATGCGGTCGAGGCCGGGCTGGACATGACCGAAGCGCTTGACCTGCCGATCCCCGAGCGCTTCGCCGGCCTGGGCGTGCTGCGCGAGGAGTACCGGCGCTCGGTCGCCCATCTCTGGCTGAAGATCGAACAGGCGGCGCTGCCGCGCGTCAAGTGAAGGAGACCGGAGGATGCCGCAAGTCGTCTCCTACTATCTGACAATTGCTGCGCCGGGACCTGTGTCTAGACTGCCCTAACGTCGGAGCATACGCGCTCCGCGTCCAAAGAAAACCAGCGCCGCCTTTCTTTGAAACGGCTGCCGGCACCGGCGTGCGGCGGCGACGGGAACGGCGTGCCTGCGCAACCTTTGCCCACGGGAGAAAACCGCATCATGAAGCGCCTGATCTCAACCTTCGCCCTGGCGGCCGGACTGGCGGTCTGGGCCGCGGCAGCCACCGCCGGCCCGGTCTCCAGCGACGACATCCTCAAGGACGCGACCAGCACCGGCGACGTGCTGAGCTACGGCCTGGGCCCGCAGGGCCAGCGCTTCAGCCCGCTCGCCAAGCTCACGCCCGAGACGGTGGCGAAGCTGGTTCCGGTGTGGTCCTTCTCCTTCGGCGGCGAGAAGCAGCGCGGGCAGGAGGCGCAGCCGCTGGTGCACGACGGCGTCATGTACGTCACCGGCTCCTACTCGCGCCTGTTCGCGGTCGATGCGCGCACGGGCCACAAGAAGTGGCAGTACGACCACCGCCTGCCGGAGGGCATCATGCCCTGCTGCGACGTGGTGAACCGGGGTGCGGCGATCCACGGCAACAAGGTCTACTTCACCACGCTGGACGCGCGCCTCGTGGCGCTCGACAAGGACACCGGCAAGGTGGTGTGGAACAAGAAGATGGCCGACTACCAGGCCGGCTACTCCAACACCGCGGCGCCGCTGATCGTCGAGGGCAAGGTCATCACCGGCAACTCCGGCGGCGAGTTCGGCATCGTCGGCATGGTCGAGGCGCGCGACGCCGAGACCGGCGAGCTGGTCTGGCAGCGCCCGATGGTCGAAGGCCACATGGGCACGCTGAACGGCAAGGAATCCACCCGGACCGGCACGCTGAACGCCAGCTGGCCGGGCGACCTGTGGAAGACCGGCGGCGGCGCCACATGGCTGGGCGGCACCTACGACCCGGAGACGCGCACGCTGTTCTTCGGCACCGGCAACCCGGCGCCGTGGAACTCGCACCTGCGGCCGGGCGACAACCTCTACACCTCGTCCACCGTCGCGCTGGATCCGGACACCGGCGAGATCAAGTGGCACTACCAGACCACGCCGCACGACGGCTGGGACTTCGACGGCGTCAACGAGTTCGTCTCATTCGACCTGAAGAAGGACGGCAAGGTTGTCAAGGCCGGCGCCAAGGCCGACCGCAACGGCTTCTTCTACGTCATCGACCGCACCAGCGGGAAATTGCTGAACGCTTCGCCGTTCGTCAGCAAGATCACCTGGGCCAAGGAGATCGACCTGAAGACCGGCCGCCCGGTCTACATCGACGACAACCGCCCGGCCGACCCGAGCGGGGCCGAGAAGGGCAAGCCGGTGTTCGCCGCCCCCGCCTTCCTGGGTGCGAAGAACTGGATGCCGATGGCCTACAGCCCGCAGAGCGAGCTGTTCTACGTCCCGGCCAACGAATGGGGCATGGACATCTGGAACGAGCCGATCACCTACAAGAAGGGCGCGGCGTACCTGGGCGCCGGCTTCACCATCAAGCCGCTCTACAACGACTACATCGGCGCGCTGCGCGCCATGGACCCGAAGACCGGCAAGATCGTCTGGGAATACAAGAACCCGGCGCCGCTGTGGGGCGGCGTCCTGACCACCGGCGGCAACCTGGTGTTCACCGGCACGCCCGAAGGCTTCCTGAAGGCGTTCGACGCCAAGACCGGCAAGGAGGTGTGGAAGTTCCAGACCGGTTCCGGCGTGGTCGGCTGCCCGATCACCTGGGAGATGGACGGCGAGCAGTACGTCGCCGTGGTCTCCGGCTGGGGCGGCGCCGTGCCGCTGTGGGGCGGTGACGTCGCCAAGCTGGTCAAGGACATCAACCAGGGCGGCTCGCTCTGGGTGTTCAAGCTGCCGAAGGCGTAGCGTCAAAGGCTCTTGAAAGCCCCTCCCCCGCAAGGGGGAGGGGCTTTTGCGTCTGCCGACGTTACCGCGCGAAGAAGCCGCCGGTCAGGTCGTAACCCGGCTGCGGGGAACCCAGAAGGACCGACGCCGCGTCCAGCGGCCTCTGCGGCGCCCCGGTCAAATCCACCCCGGGCAGGGGAGTCAGCGCCGCTCCCTCCTGCGGCAGCCCCGGATCGAGCAGGGCCGGCGGGCCGAACAGGGCCAGCGCGCCGGCGTCCGGCTCCGCCGCCATCGCCGCCCGGACGCCGCTCTGCAGGCTCCAGTCCGTGCCGTTGCCGCTCAGCGTGTTGCCGCGGTAGGTGTTGTTGCTGCCGGTGTCGCCGCTCTCCTCGATTCCCTTGAGGCTGTCGGTGATCGTGTTGCCGCTGACTTCCGAGTGGTCGTTCGGGCCGCCGCCCTGCAGGTGGTTGCCGGCGCCGATCAGGATGCCGGCGCCGCCCACCGCGCGGATGGTGTTGCCGGTGACCGTCAGGTCGGTGGCGTCGTGCCACGAACTGATGCCGTCGCCGACCACGTCGTGCACGGTGTTGTTCACCACCCGGCCGCTCGTCCCGATGTAAATGCCGTGCACGAGGGTGCTCGCCTCGCCGTCCGGCCCGATGTTGTAGACGAGGCTGCCGGACACGGTGATGCCGGTGTCGCCGTTGAAGCCGTCCGCCATGATGCCGGCGCCGCCCTGGCCGCCGCTGTTGGCGGCGTACCACGCCTCGGAATCGCGGGCGATGTCGTGCACCTTGACGTTGCGCACTTCCGACCCGCTCCCCGACGTCAGCACCCCGTACAGCCAGGGTGTGCCGCCCTGCGGCCGGCTGCCGTCGACCTCGAAGCCGTTGATCACCACATCGTCGCCCAGGTTGTTCCAGGCCTCGCGCTCGTTGTCGCCGGACCCCGGCACGATCCTGGCGCCCCACTTCACGTCCGAGACGTAGGTGACGCCGTCCGTCTCAGTATGGATCCCGCCCTGGTAAGTCCCCGGTGCGACGTGGACGGTGGTGCCGGACTCGGCGTGCTCGGAGGCTTCGCGGATGCTCTTGAAGGGAGAGGATTTGCTGCCGGAATTCGAATCGGATCCGGACGTCGAGACATAGAGATCGGCCATGGTTTGCGATTCCCAATGTTCTTGCTTGATGATGGACGGGGTAATCCCTTTCGCGAAAGCGGCCAATCGCATCGCTTTCTTGCAGGCGCAGCCGGGCGGCGCGCCACATCCTGACCATGGACGGGGATCTACTTACCATCAACGCAAAGCTTTACCTGCGCATGGTATAGGCCGCACCGCACAATCGGCCTATGGCCCAGGTGCAGCCTAGGCGAGCACCCGGAACGCCGGTTCCGGCCGCGCCAGCAGGTCGGCGCGCAGGGATTCAACCACCTCCGGCCCGCGTTCGGCGCGCGGGATCCGGATGGGCACCTCGGCCACCACCCGGCCGGGGCCCGGCGACAGCACCAGCAGCCGGTCGGCCAGCCCCAGCGCCTCGCGCAGGTTGTGGGTGACGAACAGCACCGCCGTCGGCCGCTTCTCCAGCAGCGCGGCGAGCAGCGCGCGCAGGCGCTGCGCGGTCGGCTCGTCCAGCGAGACGAACGCCTCGTCCATCAGCAGCAGGTCGGGATCGACCACGAAGGCGCGCGCCAGGGCCACCCGGCGCGCCATGCCCAGCGACAGCTGCAATGGGTAGCGGTCGCCCATCCCCGCCATCTCCACCGCCGCCAGCGTCTCCTCCACGCGCGCGCTGCGCCGCTCCCGGCGCGGCAGGGCGAGGGCGACGTTCTCGCGCACGGTGCGCCAGGGCAGCAGGCGCGGGTCCTGGAAGACGTAGCCGAGCGTGCCCGCCACCCGTTCGACCTCCCCGTCGAAGGCGCGGTCGAGGCCGGCGGCGATGTTCAGCATCGTCGTCTTGCCGCACCCCGACGGGCCGACGAGCGCCACCACCTCGTCGCGCGCGACCTCCAGCCGGACCCCGCGCAGGGCCTCGGCGGCGCCGTAGCGCTTGGAGCGGACCTCAAGCCTCAGCGCGCACGTCCCGCCAGCGGAGAAGCCGGGCTTCGGCCGGCTGCAGGACGGCGTACTCGAGGACCTGGACCACGGCCACGAAGGCAATCGTGTAAGCGAGAATGCCGGCGACATCGAACATCTGGAACAGGAGGTTGATCTGGAACCCGACCCCGTCGCTGCGTCCCAGCATCTCGACCACCAGCACGATCTTCCAGATCAGCGCCAGGCCGGAGCGGGCCGCCGCGGCGAAGTACGGCGTGAGTTGCGGCAGCAGCACGTGGCGCAGCCGGTCGAACGGGCTGAAGCGGTAGACCTGCGCCATCTCGGAATAGCGGGCGTCGGCGGCGCGCGCGCCCTCGCGCACCAGCACCACCACGTTGGGGATCTTGTTGACGGCCACGGCGCCGATGGCCGCCGCCTCGGTCAGGCCGAACCAGACATAGGCCAGCACGATGACCACCAGCGCCGGGATGTTGAGGAACAGCACCAGCCACGGCCCGAACAGCCGGTCCGCCGCCTTTGAGCGGCCGAGCAGTAGCCCCACCGCCCCGCCGACCGCCATCGCCACCACGAAGGCGGCGGCGACGCGCAGCAGCGTGATGCCCAGGTGGTGGACCAGCGCGCCCGACGCCGCCTCGCGCAGCAGCACCGCGAACACCGCGCCGGGGCCGGGCAGGGCGCGGCTGGCCGCCTGCACCGCGGCCGCCTGCCAGAGCGCCAGCAGCAGCGCGAAGGACAGCAGCGGGAGGGCGGCGCGACGCATGGCTCAGTACCGTACGTTCGGCCAGAAGGTGCCATCGGGCAGGGTGGGCGCGTCCCCCACCAGTTCCCGACCGCCCAGCTTGGCGAGCAGGGCGTAGAGCTTGGCACCCTCGGCGCGCTCGGCGTCGCCCCAGTGGGCGGGGATGCCGGCGCGGTAGCGGTCGCGCAGGCGTGCCCAGGTGGTATCGTCCTCCGCCTGCATGATCGGCCGCAGCCGCTCCCACGCGGCGTCGGAGGTGGCGAGGATGCGCTTGGCCTTCTCCGACGCGGCGGCGAAGCCGGCGAGCAGCGTCGGGTTGGCCTTCGCCCATTCCTCGCGGAAGGTGAAGCCGACGGCGGGCACGGCGACCTTGGCCCCCAGCCCCCGCATCAGCTCGTCCACGCCGATCACCGCGCGCATGCCCTGCGCCTCCAGCCGCGCCGCGTAGGGCCAGAAGTTGAGCACGGCGTCCATCTCCCCAGACGCGAGCTTCTGGTTCAGCAGCGGCGGCGCGGCGAAGGCCGGCCGGGACTCCGCGTCCAGGTCGAGCCCGTGCCGCTCGCGGGCGTAGGCCTTGAGCAGCAGCCAGCTCTTGTCCAGCGGCGTGCCCGCGACGCCGATGCGCTTGCCGCGCAGGTCGGCCACATCCCTGATCGGGGAGGAGGCCGGCACCATCAGCGCGCCGACGGCGCTGGAGTGCGGCAGGAAGGACAGGGTCTCGCCGGCCGCGCGCTGGCGCGCCACCCACAGATAGTCGGTGACGATCATGTCCACCGCCTTGGCCTGCAGGGCGACCTGGGTGGCTTGGTTGCTGGCCAGCTCGACCAGCTTCAGCGCGAAGCCGCCCTCCTCGTCCAGGCGGTTGGCGCGGATGGTGTCCAGCTCCCAGCTGGCGGTGCCGAACTTTAGCACGCCGATGGTCAGCAGCGGGCGTTCGGCCGCGGCGGGGGAGGCCAGGGCCAAGAGCAGCGCGGCCAGGACCGCCAAGCGCTTCCAGAAGTTCATCACGGGCGTTCTCCCCAGAAGGCATCAGGGTATCAGGGCGCGGGCCGGGCGGACATTCGACCTTCAGGCAACTTGACGTTGGGGGACCGGCGCCGGTCTCGTCGGCGCGGACATGACGGAAACGGAGGGCGGGGGTGCGCGGATCCTTCTGGGCGGCGATGGCCGCAATGGTCCTGCTGACGCTTCCCGCCCGTGCGGGCGGGCCGGTGACCGAACCGGCGGGCTACCGCCTCGACGGCTACCGTGCGCCGACACCGGCGACGCTGGCCGGGGCGACGACCGTCGACACGGCGGCGGCGCGGCGTCTGGTGGAGGAGGGGGCGGCGCTGCCCGTCAACGTGCTCAAGCTGGAGCGCCGGCCGGCCGGGCCGTGGCTGCTGGCCAAGCCGACGCCCCAGATTCCCGGCGGCGTGTGGCTGCCCAACGTCGGGCTGGGCGAGCCGGGGCCGGAGATCGAGGCCTACATGGTTCATGCCCTGGAGCGCCTGACCGGCGGCGACCGCGGGCGGGGGCTGCTGTTCTACTGCCTGGCCGACTGCTGGATGTCGTGGAACGCCGCCAAGCGGGCGCTCTTCCTCGGCTACCGCCGCGTCTACTGGTACCGAGACGGCCTCGACGGCTGGGAGGAGGCCGGCCTGCCGACGCAGGACGGCGGCCCGTTGCCCCTGTCGGCCGGGCCGTGACCAAAACTTCAGCGTTCTCGAATGCAGTGCGCCGATGCGAACAGGCATAGGGAGAGCAAAACCGTACGCTGCACTGTAATTCTCCCCTGAGGCAACATTGCGCCGATTTGGCCGACCTCATCATTTTCAGGTGTATTCTGCGGTGGTGCCGCGCGCTGTGCTTCGGCTACGCTGGTCCTCAAGCAACGGGGGAGGAGGGCATGGCGGACGAGGATACCGTGACGATCACCGACGGTGACGACACCGTCACCGAGACGACGACGCAGGGCTGGTTCGACCGCCTCGGCGGCTCGGTCGCGGGGGCGTTCGTCGGCTTCCTCATGGTGGTCGGCAGCATCGTGCTGCTGTCCTGGAACGAGGGGCGCGCGGTGGACGCCATCACCGCGCTGAACGCCGGCGCCAAGGCGGTGCAGTCGGTGCCGGCCGACGCCGTGCAGCCGGCCAACGAGGGCCGCCTCGTCCACGTCTCCGGCCCGGCCACCGTGCCCGGCCGGCTGAACGACCCGGTGTTCAACGTCGGACACCCCTCGGCCCTGCGGCTGGAGCGCACGGTCGAGATGTACCAGTGGCGCCAGAACGAGGAGAGCAAGAGCGAGAAGTCGGTCGGCGGCTCCGAGACCACGACGACCACCTATCGCTACGTCAAGGAATGGTCGGAGCGCCCCATCGACTCCAGCGCCTTCAAGCGCCCGGACGGCCACCGCAACCCGCCCATGCCCTACCGCAGCGCCGTCCTCGAGGCGCGCGGCGCCAAGCTCGGCGCCTTCGCGCTCGACCCGTCGCTGGTCAAGCAGGTGAGCGCCTTCGAGCGGCTGGCACCGGATTCGTCGGCCGTGCTGCCGCAGGGATTCGCCTGGGTGGGTGAGCAGCTGTACCGCGGCGCCTCGCCCGACCAGCCGCAGATCGGCGACCTGCGGGTCGGCTTCCGCGTGGTGCCGGCGCAGACGCTCAGCGTCGTCGGCGCGCAGATGAACGGCACCCTGGCCGGCTTCCCCGGCGAGCGCGGCCAGACCATCAACCTCGTCGAGGTCGGCACGCGCAGCGCCGACACCATGTTCCAGCACGCCAAGTCGGACGAGAACACGCTCACTTGGATCCTGCGCGCGGTGGGATTCTTCGTGATGCTGTTCGGCGTGCTGTTCATGGCCAGCCCGATCCTCTGGCTGGCGAGCCTGCTGCCCTTCCTGGAATCGCTGGTGGGGGCGGCGGCCTTTGGCGTGGCGGTGGTGGTGTCGGTCCCGCTGACGCTGACCGTCGTCGCCGTGGCGTGGCTGGCCCACCGGCCGCTGATCGGCGGTGGGCTGATCGTTGCCGGGATCGTGCTGGCGGTGCTGATCCGCCGCGCGCTGCCGTCGCGCAAGCGGGTGGCGGCTGCGGCGTGACTGCTTTTCCGTCATCCCCGCGAAGGCGGGGATGACGGTTAAGTTGTTGAGTTCTTGGAGATACGGCGCCGCACCCAGGGCTTCACACGCCGGCCGGCAGATTCTCCCGGAAGATCACGTCGATTCGCGGGGCGTCGATGCCGTGCATGGCTTCGCGCCCGGTGCGCAGGTTGGCGAAGACCGCGGCGGCGGCCAGCATGGCGCTCCGGGCGTCCTGGTTGAGCACCGCGTCCAGCGTGCCGTCGATCAGCATGGCGCGCGTCTCCGCCGTCAGGCCATGGCCGACGAAGACCACGTCGCGCTCCCGCCGCGCCTCCTTCAACGCGCGGGCGACGCCGCCGGCCCCGCCGCCGATGTTGTAGATGCCCGCAAGGTCGGGGTGGTGGGCGAGCAGCGTGCGTGTCTGCCGGTAGCTCTCTCCCTCGTCGTCGTGCGCTTCGCGCAGGCCGAGGACTTCGACCTCCGGCGCCGCCTCGGCGAGGTAGGCCAGGAAGCCCAGCTCGCGCTCCTCGTGGGCGCGGTAGCTGAGGCTGCCGGCGATCATCGCCACCTTGGCGGGACGGCGGCCGGCGAAGCGGGCGATCAGGTGCCCAGCGGTGCGGCCGGCGGCGCGGTTGTCCAGGCCGATGCAGGCGGCGCGGCGGCAGTTCTGCACGTCGGAGATCAGCGTCACCGTCGGCACGTTGCGCTCCGCCAGCTCGTTCACCGCCTCGCGCACGGCGGGGTGCTCCAGCGCCATGAAGGCGACGCCGTCCACCTTGCGCCAGTGCTGGAGCAGGCTGCGCGCCAGCAGTTCGGGATTGAAGCTCTTGATGAACTCGACCTGCGCCTTGACGCCGAGCGGCGCCAGCGCCGCCTCCGACGCGCGGACCAGCTGGCCGAGGCCGGTGAGGTAGCGGTTGGTGCCGGCCGGCAGCAGGAACGCCACCCGCATCGGCTTCGGCGCCATGGCGGCGCGCAGGTCGGCTTCGGGCAGATAGTCCAGCTCGGCGGCGGCCTTCAGCACGCGCTGCACGGTGGATGCCCGCACGCCCGGGCGGTGGTTGAGCACCCGGTCGACCGTCGCGGTGGACACGCCCGACATCCGCGCGATGTCCGCGATGCGCGGCAATCCGCGGGCTTCACCAGCCGCCCCGACATCATCCCGCATCACCGAAGCTCCATCAAATCACATCAAAAATCTCGTTTGACCCAAGCAACGGCGCGACATACCGTCACGCCAACAATCACGCTGTGGCATCAAACTACATCAACGATGCCGGGGAGGAAAGCATGAACCAGCTGTCGCGCCGCACCATGCTCAAGGCCTTCGCCGCCGCTCCGGCCGCGGGGGCGCTCATCGGGATGCCGGGCATCGCCCGCGCCGCCGAGTTCGAGCTGAAGTACGGCAACAACCTGCCGCTCACCCACCCGCTGAACGTCCGCGCGCAGGAAGCGGCCGAGCGCATCGCGCGCGAGAGCAACGGGCGCGTCAGCGTGCAGATCTTCCCGAACAACCAGTTGGGCGGCGACACCGACATGCTGAGCCAGGTGCGCAGCGGCGGGATCACCTTCTTCACACCGTCGGCGCTGGTGATCGCCACGCTGGTGCCGGTGGCGGCGATCAACGCGGTCGGCTTCGCCTTCTCCGACTACGGGCAGGTGTGGGCGGCGATGGACGGCAAGCTGGGCGCGCACGTGCGCGGCGCCATCTCCAAGGTCGGCCTCTACGCCTTCGAGAAGATGTGGGACAACGGCTTCCGCCAGATGACCAGCAGCGGCAAGCCCATCGAATCCGCCGCGGACATGAACGGCCTGAAGATCCGCGTGCCGGTCAGCCCGCTGTCCATCGCCATGTTCAAGGCGCTCTCCGCCGCCCCGGCCAGCCTGCAGTTCAGCGAGGTGTATTCGTCGCTGCAAACCCGCATCGTCGATGCGCAGGAGAACCCGCTGCCGATCATCCAGGTCGCCAAGCTGTACGAAGTGCAGAAGTACTGCGCGCTCAGCAACCACATCTGGGACGGCTTCTGGTTCATCGCCAACGGCCGTGCCTGGAACGGCCTGCCGCCGGACCTCCAGAAGATCGTGGCGGGCGCCATCAACGACGCCGGCGTGGCGCAGCGCGAGGACATCAAGGCGCTGAACCTGTCGGTGCAGAAGGACCTGGAGAGCAAGGGCCTGGCCTTCAACCGGCCCAACCCCGACAGCTTCCGCGCCAAGCTGCGCGACGCCGGCTTCTATTCGGAATGGAAGGGCCGCTTCGGCGACGAGGCCTGGGGCCTGCTGGAGGGCGCGGTCGGCAAGCTGGCGTGACGGTTCATAGCCCTCCCCTGCTTCCGGCGGGGGAGGGGTGGGTGGGGGCAGCGGCGCGTCCGAGACTCAACGCCCGCCACCGACGCCGTAGCCCCCACCCTCCCGCTGCGCGGGTCCCTCCCTCCCCCAGCGGGGCTGGGGGAGGGCGAGAAGGCTGGTGAGACTCTATGCACCCCCACACCGAGGAGCGCACGACCATGTCCGGCGAAGCGACCGTGTTCCAGACGACGGCTTCCTCCGGCCCGGGCCCCCATCTGGCCGACCGGCTGGACCGCGGCCTCGCCGTCACCGTCGAGGCGGTGGCGGCGCTGCTGGTGCTGGTGGAGATCGTCATCCTCTTCGCCGGGGTCGTCGCCCGTTACGTCTTCCACGCGCCGCTGGTGTGGTCGGACGAGCTGGCCTCCATCCTCTTCCTGTGGCTGTCCATGCTGGGCGCCGTGGTGGCGCTGCGGCGCGGCGAGCACATGCGGATGACCGGGCTGGTCAGCCGCGTCGGTCCGCAAGCCCGCGCCCTGCTGGAGACGCTGGCGATCACCGCCCCCGTCGCCTTCCTGGCGCTGATCCTGCACCATGCGGCCGACTACGCCATGGAGGAGCAGTACATCGTCACCCCGGCGCTGGAGATATCCAACGCGTGGCGCGCCGCGGCGCTGCCGACCGGCGTGGCGCTGATGCTGGTTGTGGCGCTGGTGCGGCTGATGCGCTTGCGCTCGCCCAAGCTGGTGCTGGCGGCGGTGGCGCTGACCGCCGGCGTGGTCGGCGCCTTCTGGCTGGCCGGGCCGGTGCTGAAGCCGCTGGGGCAGGCCAACCTGATCATCTTCTTCGTCGGCGTGGTGGCGGCCAACGTGTTCGCCGGCGTGCCGATCGCCTTCTCCTTCGCGCTCGCCACCTTCGGCTATCTGGCGCTGACCACCACGACGCCGCTGCTGGTCATGGTCGGCCGGCTGGACGAGGGCATGTCGCACCTGATCCTGCTGGCGGTGCCGCTGTTCGTCTTCCTGGGTTTGCTGATCGAGATGACCGGCATGGCGCGCGCCATGATCCAGTTCCTCGCCAGCCTGCTGGGGCACGTGCGCGGCGGGTTGTCCTACGTGCTGATCGGGGCGATGTACCTGGTGTCCGGCATCTCCGGCTCGAAGATCGCCGACATGGCGGCCATCGCGCCGGTGCTGTTCCCGGAGATGAAGAAGCGCGGCGCGGCGCCGGGCGACCTCGTGGCGCTGCTGTCGGCCACGGGCGCGCAGACCGAGACCATCCCGCCCTCCATCGTGCTGATCACCATCGGCTCGGTCACCGGCGTGTCGATCGCGGCGCTGTTCGCCGGCGGGCTGCTGCCGGCGGTGGTGCTGGGCGCGGCGCTCTGCGCGGTGGTCTGGTGGCGCTACCGCCACGAGGACCTCAGCCACGTGGCGCGCACGCCGAAGCGGGAGATCGCCCGACTCGCCCTGGTGGCGCTGCCGGCCATCGCGCTGCCCTTCGTCATCCGCGCCGCGGTGGTCGAGGGCGTGGCGACCGCCACCGAGGTGTCGACCATCGGCATCGCCTACGCGACGCTAATGGGGCTGCTGGTCTACCGGCAGTTCGACTGGGCGCGGCTGCGGCCCATGCTGATCGAGACCGCGTCGCTGACCGGGGCCATCATCTTCATCGTCGGCTGCGCCACAGCCATGGCCTGGGGCTTGACGCAGTCCGGCTTCTCCCGCGATCTGGCGCGCTGGATGGCCGGCATTCCCGGCGGGGGATACGGCTTCCTCGCCATCTCCATCGTCGCCTTCGTCATCCTTGGCAGCGTGCTGGAGGGCATCCCCGCCATCGTGCTGTTCGGGCCGCTGCTGTTCCCCATCGCACGGGCCGCCGGCGTGCACGAGGTGCACTACGCCATGGTGGTGATCTTCGCCATGGGCATCGGCCTGTTCGCCCCGCCGTTCGGCGTCGGCTACTACGGCGCCTGCGCCATCAGCAAGGTCCACCCGGATGAGGGCCTGAAGCACATCTGGGGCTACGTCGCCGCCCTTCTCGTGGGCCTGGTCGTCGTGGCCGCCATCCCCTGGATTTCCACCGGCTTCCTGCCTTTCTGAGGCCGCCGGTCCCTCTTTCCCGATCCTTCTCTCAGGGAGCTTTCGCATGAGCCGATTCTTCGGCGAGATCCGGCAGGCCGGCTATGTCGTGGACGACATCGAGGCCGCCATGGACTACTGGAGCCGCACGCTCGGCATCGGCCCGTGGTTCTACAATGAGCGCGTGCCGATCAAGAACTACACCTACCGCGGCGAGCGGTACGAGGTGCACAACTCGGTGGCGCTGGCCAACTCCGGCCCGTTGCAGATGGAGCTGATCCAGACCCGCAACGACGCCCCCTCCATGTACCGCGACTTCCGGCAGGCCGGGCGCACCGGGCTCCAGCACGTCGCCTACTGGACTGAAGCCTACGACGCCGACATGGAACGCCTGCTCAAACAGGGCTTCAAGCCGGTCATGAGCGGCGAGGTGGGGGAGCGCGGGCGCTTCGTCTACTTCGACACCGAGTACCACCCCGGCACCGTCATCGAGCTGTCGGAGGTCGCCGGCCCCAAGGGCAAGATGTTCGACCTGATCCGCGCCGCCTCCGAGGGCTGGGACGGCAGCGACCCTGTGCGCCCGTTCCCCGACCTCAGCCGGCTGTGAGCCTCGCATGCGCCTGGAAGCCGACTACCTGATCGAGACGCCGATCGACCCCGCCAGGGTGGCCGAGGTGATGGCCGGCGAGCAGTCCTGCGGCACCTTCACCCGCGTGCACGGCGAGACCGACGACCTGCGCGCCCGCGCCCGCGCGGTGGTCGAACGCGTCGAGGAGCTGCCCGCCGCGCTCACCCCCAGCCTGCCGAACAGCTGGCTGGAGCGGCAGAAGCGTCCGGGGCCGTGGCGGCGGGCGAGGGTCACCATCTCGTTCCCGGTCGCCAACCTCGGGCCGAACCTGCCAACGCTGGCGGCGACCGTGGCCGGCAATCTGTACGACCTGGGCGAGGTCACCGGGCTGCGGCTGGAGTCGGTGCGCGTCCCCGCCGCCTACCGCGCGCAGTTCGACACCCCCAGGCACGGCGTCGCCGGCACGCGGCGGTTGACCGGCGTCACGGACGGCGCGCTGGTCGGCTCGATCATCAAGCCGAACGTCGGGCTGTCGGCCGAGGAGACGGGGGAACTGGTCGGCCAGCTCTGCGCCGCCGGGTTGGACTTCATCAAGGACGACGAGATCAGCGCCGACCCCGCGCACGCGCCGCTGGCCGAGCGCGTCCCGGCGGTGATGCGGCGGGTGCGGGCGCACCAGGACCGCACCGGCAAGCACGTGATGGTCGCCTTCAACATCACCGACGAGACCGACGCCATGCGCCGCCACGCCGATCTGGTGGAGCGCGAAGGCGGCAGCTGCGTCATGGTCAGCCTGAACTGGTGCGGCTTCTCGGCGGTGCAGACGCTGCGGCGGGGCACCGGGCTGGTCCTGCACGGCCACCGCAACGGCTTCGGCGCGCTCTCCAGGCACCCGATGCTGGGCATCGGCTTTGATGCCTATCAGGTGCTCTGGCGGCTGGCGGGTGTCGACCACATGCACGTGCACGGCTTGCAGGGCAAGTTCGCCCAACCGGACGCCGAGGTGATCGAGGGCGCGCGCGCCTGCCTGACGCCGCTCGCCGACGGGGCGGACGACCGGGTGATGCCGGCCTTCTCCTCCGGGCAATGGGCGGGCACCGTGCCGGTGACCTGGGACGCCGTGGGCACCGACGACCTGCTGTTCATGTCCGGCGGCGGCATCATGGCGCATCCCGATGGTCCGGCGGCCGGCGTCGCCTCGATCCGGCAGGCGTGGGCGGCGGTGCGCGCGGGCACCGGCCTGGAGGACGCGGCCAAGGCGCAGCCGGAACTGAAGCGGGCGCTGGAGTTCTTCGGGGGCAAGGCGTGAGGCCGCGCTACGGCTGGTACGGCGACGACTTCACCGGCGCCACCGACACGCTGGCGACCCTGGCGAAGGCCGGGCAGCGGGCGCTGCTGCTGCTCGGCGTGCCCGACGCCGGGCGGCTGGCGGACCTCGGCCCGCTCGACGCGCTGGGCATCGCCGGGGCGGCGCGCGGCATGGACCCGGAGGCCATGCGGGCGGAGCTGGAGCCGGTCGGGCGCTTCTTCGCCGGGCTCGGCGCGCCGGTGATGCACTACAAGTGCTGCTCGACCTTCGACAGCGCGCCGCACGTCGGCAGCATCGGCGCCGCCGTGGCGGCGCTGCGGCCGTTCTTCCCGAATCCGTTCCTGCCCATCGTCGGCGGCCAGCCGAACCTCGGCCGCTATTGCCTGTTCAGCACTCTTTTCGCCGCGGCCGGCACCGGTGGGGCCGTGCACCGCATCGACCGCCACCCCACCATGCGCGCCCACCCTGTCACCCCGATGGCCGAGGCCGACCTGCGGCTGCACCTCGCCGCGCAAGGGCTGTCCGGCGTGGCGGCCCTGCACTACCCCGACTACGACCTGGGCGACACGGAACTCGACGCGCGGGTGGGCCAGGGCTGCGTCCTGCTCGACGTCGCGCGCCCGGCGCACCTCGCTCCCATCGGCCGGCTGATCTGGGAGCGCGCCCGCCGGGCGCCGCTGCTGGCGGTGGGGCCGAGCAGCGTGGCGCAGGCCTTGACCTCGCACTGGTCGCTCACCGGTCCGGCGGCGGCCCGCCCCATCGACGGCGCGCTGGAACCGGCGCGCGGCCCGGTGTTCGTCATGGCCGGCAGCCTGTCGCCGGTGACGCGCCGGCAGGTCGAGGCCGCCGCGTCCTTCGACCGCCTGCGCGCCGACGCCGGCCCGCTGTGCGCCGACCCCGCCTACGCGGCGCGTCTGCGGGAGGACGTGGCCGCCTGTCTGCGGGCCGGGCGGCACGTGCTGGTCTGGACCGCGCCGCCGGACGGCGCGCCCGACGCGGCACAGGCCGCGGCGGTCGCCACCGCCACCGCGGCCTTCGTCGCCGACGTGGTGCGCGCGGCGCCGGTGCGGCGGCTGGGCATCCTCGGCGGCGACACCTCCAGCCGGGCCGTCGCCGCGCTCGGCTGCTGGGGGCTGTCCTACGCGACCACGCTGGGGCCGGGGGTGACGCTGTGCCGGAGCCACGGCGACGACCCCGCCTGCGACGGTGTCGAGCTGATGCTCAAGGGTGGCCAGATGGGCGCCGAGGATCTGTTGGAGCGCCTCGTTCACGGGTGAACATGGTTTGCAATCTTCGCAAATGCTGCGATTCAAAAGCGTAGATTCTCGCAAGATTGCATGATTTTTCCGCCCGAGGCTTGCGAAGCTGCGAAGGATGCGAATAATCGCCTGCGGTTCGATTGACGAGGACGCATCCATGCAGACGCTCATCGATGGTTTCCGGACGTTCCGCGCCACGGCGTTCCAGGATCATAAGGAGCGTTACCGACACCTCTCCATCGCCGGGCAAAGCCCGCGCGCGGCGGTGATCGCCTGCTGCGATTCCCGCGTCGATCCGCAGCTGATCTTCGGGGCGGGGCCGGGCGATCTGTTCGTTATCCGCAACGTCGCCAACCTGGTACCGCCCTACGCGCCGAGCGCCGACTACCACGGCACCAGCGCGGCGCTGGAGTTCGCGGTGCGGCAATTGAACGTGCCGCAGGTCATCGTCATGGGCCACACCCGCTGCGGCGGCATCCGCACGCTGCTCGACCGTGGGACGGACGGCGGCGACTTCATCGGCCCGTGGATGTCCATCGCCGCCGACGTGCGCGCCCGCGTCCTCGACGGCGCGACGCATCCCGAGCAGGCCTGCGCCGCGGCCGAGCGCGAGGTGATCCGCCAGTCGCTCGCCAACCTCATGAGCTTCCCCTGGATCCGCGAGAAGGTGGAGGCCGGCACCCTGGCGCTGCACGGCTGCCTGTTCGACGTGGCGGCGGCCGACCTGCTGCTGCACGACCCGGCCAACGGCGCCTTCCTCTCCATGGCCGCGGAGACCGAGCGTCTGCCGCCGGCCGTGTGCGGGTGAGCGGTCAGCGTCCCAGGAAGCTCTGCCGTTCCAGCCCGTGCCGCGCCATCTTCTCGTTCAGGGTGCGGCGCGGGATGCCCAGCAGGTCGATCACCGCCTTGATGTCGCCGCGGCAGCGCGTCAGCGCCTGTTCGATCAGGCGCTTCTCGTAGGCGTCGACCTGCTCCGGCAGGGAGCGCCGGCCGATGTCCGCCTCGCCCACGGGCCGGCGCCGCAGCAGCGCCGCCACCCCGCCGCGGCCCAGCGTCAGCACGTGGCGTTCGGCAAGGTTGCGCAGTTCGCGCACGTTGCCCGGCCAGTCGTGCGCCAGCAGCGCGTCGACGTCCACCGGCTCCAGCGGGCGCGGCTCGCGGCCGTGCAGCGCGGCGAACTCCGCGGCGAAGAAGTCGAACAGCAGCGGGATGTCCTCACCGCGGTCGCGCAGCGGCGGGATGTGCAGCTCGGCGACGTTCAGGCGGTAGTAGAGGTCGGCGCGGAAGCGCCCCGCCTCGCTGGCGGCCAGCAGGTCCACCTTGCTGGCGGCGACGATGCGGATGTCCACGGCGACCGCCTTGTTGGAGCCGAGCCGCTCGATGCTGCGCTCCTGCAGGGCGCGCAGCAGTTTCAATTGGATCGCCGCCGGGATGCTCTCCACCTCGTCGAGGAAGAGGGTGCCGCCGTCGGCGTGCTCAATCCGGCCGACGCGGCGCTGCGCGGCGCCGGTGAAGGCGCCGGGCTCGTGGCCGAACAGCTCGCTCTCCGCCATGCTCTCGGGGATGGCGCCGCCGTTGACGGCGACGAAGGCGCCTCCGGCGCGCGGGCCGAAGTCGTGCAGGCAGCGCGCCACCACCTCCTTGCCGGACCCGGTCTCGCCGTGGATCAGCACGCTGGCGCTGGTGGCGGCCAGTTCCAGCACCTCGCGCCGCAAATCCTGCATCGCGCGGGACGTGCCGACCAGCCGCCCCTCGATGCCGCGGCCGGAGACCTGCCGGCGCAGGCCGCGGTTCTCCAGCACCAGCCGGCGCTTCTCGCAGGCGCGGCGGATCACCTCGGTCAGGCGCTCGGGCTCGAAGGGCTTCTCGATGAAGTCGTAGGCGCCGCGCCGCATCGCCTCGACCGCCATGGCGACGTCGCCGTGCCCGGTCACCAGGATCACCGGCACGTCGCCGTCGCGCTCCAGCGCGTGGTCCAGCACCGTGAGGCCGTCGGTGCGCGGCATCCGCACGTCGGTGACCAGGATGCCGGGGAAGTCGGGCGTCAGGCGGGCCAGCGCCGGCTCCGGCGTCTCGAACGCCTCCACCGCGAAGCCGGCGAGGCGCAGCCATTGCTCGACCGAGACGCGCATCGGCATCTCGTCGTCGACGAACAGGACGTGTCCCATACGGGGGCCCAGCTCAGCCATGCGCGGCCTCCGGCAGGATCATCACGAAGGTGGCGCCGCCTTGCGCGTTGTTCTCGGCGCGCAGGCTGCCGCCGAAGTCGCGCACGATGCCGTAGGACAGCGACAGCCCGAGGCCCAGCCCTTCGCCGACCTCCTTGGTGGTGAAGAACGGGTCGAACAGGCGGGCCTGATGTTCCGGCGCGATGCCGGTTCCGGTGTCGGAGATCCGCACCTCCCACACCCCGGCGCCATGCACGGCCGACACGGCGATGCGGCGGTCCTCCACGCCCGACAGCGCGTCGGCGGCGTTGCGGATCAGGTTGACCAGCACCTGCTCCAGCCGCACCGCGTCGCCGCGCACCACGGCGTTGTCGGGCACGGCGCGGGTCAGGTCGATGCCGTCGTGGCGCAAGCGCTGGCCGAGCAGCAGCAGCGCGCGGTCGAGCGCCTGACCCACCGGCACCGCCTCCACCCGCGCCGGCCCCTTGCGGGCGAAGGTCTTAAGGTGGCCGGAGATCACCGCCATGCGTTCCGCCATGTCGGCGATCATGCCCAGGTTGCCGAGCACCGAGGGGGTGTCGCCGCGCTCCGCCAGCAGGCGGGTGGACGCGACGAAGGTGCGGATCGCCGCCAGCGGCTGGTTGAACTCGTGCGCCAGCGCCGCCGACATCTGGCCGAGCGCTGCCAGCTTGCCGGCCTGCACCAGCTCCTCCTGCGCGTCGCGCAGCACCTGGTTGGCGGCGGCCAGCTCGCGGGTGCGCTCGTCGACGCGGCGCTCCAGCGTCTCGTTCGCCTCCCGCTGGAGGCGCAGGGTCTCGGCGCGCTGGCGGGCGAGCAGCAGGCCGGCGGCCAGCAGCAGCACCAGCGCCGCCGTCAGCACCGCGCCGCCGCGCGCCTGCGCCAGCACCGGCTCCACGTCGGAGAGCAGACGGACGGTCGCGCCGAGGTCGGGCAGGGCAAGCTCCTGCATGAGGAGGGCGCCCGAGCCGGGCAGCGTCACCGTGCCGTCCGGCCGGCTGGTCAGGCCGAGCGGACGGAGGTCGGCGCCGGCGTACTGCCGGGTGGCGGCGAGCTGGGCGCGCACCGGCTCGGCCAGGGCGCGCAACGGGCGGTACTTCCACTCGGCGTGGCTGGCGAGGAAGACGACGCCATTCTCGTCGGTGACCAGCACCCGCTCCCCGGCGGCCTGCCAGTCTCGCTGCAGCGGCTCCAGGTCGACCTTGACGATGGCGACGCCGGCCAGCCCCTCCGGTCCCGTGGCGGCGCGTGACAGGAAGTAGCCGGGCACGCCGGTGGTGGCGCCGACGCCGTAGTAGCGGCCGCTGCCGCCCCGCGCCGCCTGCCGGAAATAGGGGCGGAAGTCGTAGCTGTTGCCGACGAAGCTCTGCGCCGGGTCGTTCCAGTTGCTGGCGGCCAGCGTCATGCCGGTACGGTCGGTGACGAACAGCGCGGCGGACCCGGCGGCCTCGTTGGCGGTCTCCAGCAGGTGGTTGGCGATGGCTTGACGCTCGGGCGAGGGCGCGGCCAGCAGGGCCAGCACGTCCTTGTCGCGCGCCAGCAGGAAGGGCAGGTAGTCGTAGCGGCCGATGGCGGTGCGGATGCCGCTGGCATAGAGGCCGAGGCGCTGCTCGCCGACCCGCCGCAGCTCGGCCAGCCCGCTCGCTTCGACCCACCGGTGAGTCTGCCAGGAGGCGAGCGCCACCGTCGCGGCGAGCGCCACCGCCCACAGGACGCGCACGCCGATGGGGCGCCGGGAAGGCGCGTCCGTCTGGGAATCGGTCCGGGCGATGGACATCGTTGGGGCTCGCGGTGGAGGGGACGGGCAGCTTGCTCGGGTGGGCAAGGGCAGGTCAAGGGGAGCATTAAAGCCCTCCCCCGCCTCCGGCGGGGGAGGGTTGGGTGGGGGCAGCGGTGTTGGCGGCGGGCGTGGATTCTCGCGTGCGCCGCTGCCCCCACCCTCCCGCTGTGCGGGTCCCTCCCTCCTCCAGCGGGGCTGGGGGAGGGTCGGCAAGAATCCGCCGACGCGCCGCGCTCCATCGGCGGAAATCCGCTGATGCACATCCGAAAACATCAGCCTCCTCAACGATTCCGCGTCCGGCACGCGGCTTGCCTTAGGGGGAGCCAACCCGCGGGTCCGCCGCGGGACAGCTGAGGAGAGGATCAATGTCCAGGAAGACCCTGATCGCCGCCGTCGCGGCGCTCGCCGCCTTCGCCACGCAGACGGCGCACGCCGACGATGTGGTGCGGCTCGGCAACCTGAAGTTCGCGCATTACGGCGCCATCTCCTACATGAAGGAGATCGGGCCGAAGTACGGCCTGAAGATCGAGGAGCGGGTGTTCCCGAAGGGCATCGACATCCTGCCGGCGATCGTCGCCGGGGAGATCGACGCCGCCGCCAGCGCCGTGGACGCCGCCATCGCCGGCCGCGCCTCGGGCGTGCCGATCTACGCGGTGGCCGGCTTCGCCAAGGGCGGGGCGCGCATCGTCGCCAAGCCGGACGCCGGGGTGAAGACGATCGCCGACCTGAAGGGCAAGAAGGTCGGGGTGCCGCGCGGCGGCGCGCAGGAACTGGTGCTGCTGGCCGAGCTGGCGAAGCACGGTCTGTCCTGGTCCGATCGTGGCGGCAAGGACGTGCAGATCCTCTACATGGCCTACGCCGACCTCAACCAGGCGCTCGCCGCCGGCAGCATCGACGCCATGTCGCAGTCGGAGCCGCAGTCGAGCCAGGCGATCAACAAGGGCTTCGGCGTCGAGGTCATCAAGCCCTACGACACCGAGCTGGGCGAGCCGGTGCGCTCCCTGGTCGTGACCGAGGACTTCTACAAGAAGAAGCCGGAAGTGGCCGAGCGCTTCATCCGCTGCTTCGTCGAGGCCACCGCCACCTTCCTGTCCAAGCCGGAGCTGGCCGAGAAGTACGTGCGTGAGACCGTCTTCAAGGGCCAGATCACCAGCCAGGACTACCAGGACGCCATCGGCAACTCGCCGTTCAGCTACGACATCACGGTCGAGCACGTGCAGGTCACCACCGACATGATGCAGAAGTACGGGGTCGGCCGCATGAACACCCCGCCGAAGGCCGCCGAGTGGGTCAAGCTCGACCTGCTGGCCAAGGCCAAGACCGCCGTCCAGGTGAACTGAGGACAGGGGAGAGCACGCCATGTCCCGTCCCTCCCGCATCACGCCGGCCGCGCTGGCGCGCGGCGCCCTGGTGCCGCTGATCGCCGTCGCCGTCTGGCAGGCGCTGTCCTCGTCCGGCATGGTCAACCCCACGGTGCTGCCGTCGCCGGGCGCGGTGGTGGTGCGCTGGTGGCACTACCTGCTGCCGGCCGACCCGTACGACCCGGCGCAGTCCTGGCTCGCCTGGGCGCTGTCGGGCGAGATGCTGACCGACGCCTACTCCAGCCTGTACCGCGTCGTGCTCGGCTTCGTGGTGGGGGCGGGGCTGGCGCTGCCGCTCGGCCTGCTGATGGGCACCAGCGAGCGCGTCTACGGCCTGATGGACCCGCTGGTCCAGGTGCTGCGCCCGATCCCGCCGATCGCCTACATCCCGCTGGCGATCCTGTGGTTCGGCCTGGGCAACCCGCCGGCGGTGTTCCTGATCGCCATCGGCGCCTTCTTCCCGGTGCTGATGAACACCATCGCCGGCGTGCGCCACGTCGACGGCATCTATCTCCGCGCCGCGCGCAACCTGGGGGCCGGCAGCCTGACCATGTTCGTGCGCGTCATCCTGCCGGCGGCGACGCCGTACATCCTGGCCGGTGCGCGCATCGGCATCGGCACCGCGTTCATCGTGGTGATCGTGTCGGAGATGATCGCCGTCAACGCCGGCCTCGGCTTCCGCATCCTGGAGGCGCGCGAGTTCATGTGGTCGGACAAGATCATCGCCGGGATGTTCACCATCGGCTTCCTGGGCCTGGGCATCGACATCGCGATGAACCGGCTGAACAACCATCTGCTGCGGTGGCACCGCGGCCTCGACAGCTGAGCGGAGGCGTCCCCATGATCACCGCACTCAAATCCGTCCCCGCCGCCGTTCCCGAGACCGCCCCCGTGCAGATCGAGGTGCGCGGGGTGGACAAGGTGTTCGCCACCGGCGGCCATGAGGTCGTCGCGCTGAAGGGCATCGACCTGGAGGTCCGCCGCGGCGAGTTCATCTGCCTGCTCGGCCCCTCGGGCTGCGGCAAGTCGACGCTGCTCAACGCCGTCGCCGGCTTCCAGCCGCCCTCGAAGGGCGTGGTGCTGGTGGACGGCCAGGCGATCACCGCGCCCGGCCCCGACCGCGGCATGGTGTTCCAGGAATACGCGCTGTTCCCCTGGATGACGGTCGCCGAGAACATCGCCTTCGGCCTGCAGATCAAGCGCATGGGCAAGGCGGAGATCGCCGAGCGGGTCGAGGCGCTGCTGCACAAGCTGCACCTGCAGGACTTCCGCAACCGCTTCCCGAAGGACCTCTCCGGCGGCATGCGTCAGCGCGTCGCCATCGCCCGCGTGCTGGCGCTGGACAGCCCGATCCTGCTGATGGACGAGCCGTTCGGCGCGCTCGACGCGCTGACCCGCCGGACGCTGCAGGACGAACTGCTGCGCATCTGGGAGGAGGTCGGCAAGACGGTGCTGTTCGTCACGCACTCCATCGAGGAGTCGATCTATCTGGCCGACCGCATCGTCGTGATGACCTACCGGCCGGGCACCATCAAGCAGGACGTGCGGGTGGAGATGCCGCGCCCGCGCGACGGGGCGTCGGCGGAGTTCAACCGCCTGAAGCGCGACCTCGCCCAGATGGTGATGGAGGAGCAGCAGCGCTTCAACGCCGATGAGATCCACTCGGTCACGGCGGATTGATGGAACGCCCCTCTCCCGTTGCGGGAGAGGGGCCAACGGTGCTCACGGAAGGGCTATCGCGACGGGCGATGGCTTTGATCTGAAACATTCGTTTGCGACGCTCGCCGGCAATGGCGATGATCGGCCCCGGTTCGATGCGTTGTACGGGAGCCCTTCATGAACGCGCCGTTGAAGCGAGCCTATGCCTTCTGCGCCCGGTTCGGCCTGCGTGTGCCGATCCTCCTGGCGCCGATGGCCGGCGCCTGTCCGCCGTCTCTGTCCATCGCGCTGATGAACGCCGGCGGCCTCGGCGCCGCCGGCGTGCTGCTGATGAAGCCGGCGGAGATCCTGGCCTGGGCCGACGAGGTGCGGAGCAAGGGCGCCGGTCCGTTCCAGCTCAACACCTGGATCCCCGACCCACCGCCCCGCCGTGACCCGGCGCACGAGGCACTTCTGCGCGAGTTCCTGGCCGGCTGGGGGCCGGCGGTGCCGTCCGAGGCCGCCGACACCACGCCGCCCGACTTCGAGGCGCAGTGCGAGGCCATCCTGGAGGCGGCGCCGCCCATGGTCTCGTCGGTCATGGGCCTGTTCCCGCCGGCGTTCGTGGCGCGGCTGAAGGAGCGGGGAATCCTCTGGATCGCCAACGTCTCCACCGTGGCGGAGGCCAAGGCCGCCGAGGCGGCGGGGGCGGACGTCATCGCCGCGCAGGGGGCGGAGGCGGGCGGTCACCGCGGCTGCTTCGACGCGGCGAGCGCGGAGCGGCAGGCGGTCGGGCTGTTCTCGCTGCTGCCGGCGGTGGTCGATGCGGTGAGCCTGCCGGTGGTCGCGGCCGGCGGCATCGCGGACGCGCGCGGCGTTGCCGCGGCGCTGACGCTCGGCGCCAGTGCGGTGGCGATCGGCACGGGCTTCCTGCGCTGCCCGGAGGCGGGGATCCACCCGGCCTGGGCGGATGCGCTGGCGCACACGGCGCCGGAGGACACCATGATCAGCCGCGCGTTCAGCGGGCGGGCGGGGCGGAGCATCGCCACCGACTACGTCCGCGCCGCGGTCGCGGAGGGCGCGCCGGTGCCGGCGCCCTACCCGGTGCAGCGCGGGCTCACCGCCGCCATGCGGACGGCGGCGCTGAAGGCAGGCGACGTGCAGCGCATGCAGGCCTGGGCCGGCCAATCCGCCGCCATGGCCCGCGCGGAGCCGGCGGCGGACGTGCTGCACAGCCTGTGGGATGGGGCACGGGCGTTGCTGGAGGGGTAACAGTTAAGCCCCTCTCCCTTGACGGGAGAGGGGCTTTTCAATTTTACGCCGCGTTCTCCAGCAGCAGCAGGCCCGCGCCCGTGTTGGAGATCGGGATGTGGTAGTTGCTGTGCAGCTTCCTCACCTTCTCGCTCATCGCCCCGCGCATGACCAGCCAGAGGATCAGCTCCGCCCCCTGGGCGCCGGCCAGCCGGACAAGGTCGTGGATGGAGTAGCGGGCCAGCGCCTCCGGATCGCTGACGATCTTCTCCATGCACATCAGGTCGAAGTCCTTGTTGATGAACCCCGCCCGCTGACCGTCGAGCTGGTGCGACAGGCCGCCGGTGCCGAACACCACGACCTTGGTGTCCTTCTCGTACGACGCCACGGCGCGGCCGATGGCCTGCCCCAGCTTGTAGCAGCGCGCCGGGGTGGGCAGCGGGTGCTGGATCAGGTTGACCGCCACCGGGATGGTGCGGATGGCGCTGCGCTTCGCCTGGTCCGGGAACATCAGCGACATCGGCACGGTGAAGCCGTGGTCGACCAGCATCTCCTGGCAGGAGCAGATGTCGAACTCGTCCGCCACCAGCGAGTTGATGATGTGCCACGACAGCTCCGGGTCGCCCTGGAAGGGCGGCAGTGGCTGCAGGCCCCAGCCCTCGTCGTCGTTGAGGTACTGCGGGGCGGCGCCGATGGCGAAGGTCGGCATCTTGTCGAGGAAGAAGTTCAGCCCATGGTCGTTGTAGATCACGATGGCGACGTCCGGCTTCGCCTCGTCCAGCCAGGTCTGCACCGGCGGATAGGCGTCGAAGAACGGCTTCCAGTACGGATCCTCCATCTGTCCGCGGGTGATCGCGTTGCCGATCGCCGGGATGTGCGAGGTGGTGATGCCGCCGATGATGCGTGCCATGATCTCAGCCCCTCGCCGCCAGGAGTTTCGCCTTGAAGTCCTCGACCGACATGCCGGTCTGCTGCGCGCCGATGTCCTGCATGTTCATGCCGAACAGTCCGACGAACTTGGCGAGGAAGTAGATGTTGCCGCCGGCCGCGATGAGGGCCAGCGTGTCGCGCGCCTTGACGGCGGCCGTCTGCTCCTCGCTCAGGCCGAACTTGGCGCAGTAGGCGTCCTCGTCCTCCAGGAAGGCCTTGCGGTTCTCGGCCCTGTTGAAGGAGAAGCACATCTTGTTCAGTGCGTAGCCCTTCACGGCCATGTCGCCGTCGAAGATGACGGTGCCGGGGATCGGTTCCGGCTTGGCGGCGGATGCCATCTCTTTCCTCCACACGTTCTTTTGTTCAGCTCCAGTACAGCCGCATCGGATTGTCCACCAACAGGGCCTTCTGCTTGGCCGCGTCGGTGGCGATGCGGGGAATCACGTCGACCAGGTGGCCGTCGTCCGGCATATGCGACTTCATGTTGGGATGCGGCCAGTCGGTGCCCCACAGCACGCGGTCGGTGAAGCGATCGACCAGCAGCCGGGCGAACGGCGCCACGTCGCTGTAGAGCGGCGGCCCCTCGACCGACAGCCGCTCGGGGCAGCTCACCTTGCTCCACAGCGTCGGCATCTCCTCCATCAGGGTGACGAAGCGCTGGAAGTCCGGGTGGTCGACGCCCCTGGCGATGTCCGGGCGGCCCATGTGGTCGACCACGACGATGGTCGGCAGCTGCTTCAGGAAGGGGATCAGACCCTCCAGGTCCTGCGCCTCGAAATAGACGACGATGTGCCAGCCGAACGTGGCGATCTTCTCGGAGATGCCGAGGAAGACCTCCTTCGGCGTGGCGTCCACCAGCCGCTTGACGAAGTTGAAGCGCACGCCGCGCACGCCGGCCTCGTGCAGGTCGTGCAGTTCGGCCTCGGTGATGCCGGGGCCGACCGAGGCGACGCCGCGCGCCATCCCGTTGGACGCCTTCAGCGCATCGACCAGCGCGCGGTTGTCCTTGCCGTGGCAGGTCGCCTGGACGATGACGCTGCGCTCGAAGCCCAGGAAGTCGCGCAGCGCGAACAGCTTTTCCTTCGACGCGTCGCAGGGGGTGTACTTGCGCTCCGGCGCGTAGGGGAACCGGTCGGCCGGGCCGAACACGTGGCAATGCGCGTCCACCGCGCCGGGCGGCGGAACGTAGCTCGGCTTGCTGGGATTCGGGTGGAAGGGCAGGTAGTCGGCGTCCATGCGTGCAGGTTCCTCCTGATCGGCGGCGTTGGCGCCGCTCGGTGCGCATTTTTGGTGTCCGGGTGTGATTATCGGTGCGGCCTATCGATTTTCCTAGTTCGAAGTCCCCGCCTCCGTATAAGGTTTTGCTATAGGCATGGACGGCGAGGACCATGAAGGAGATCCCCAACCTGCGCCACCTGCGCGCCTTCTGCGAGGTGGCGCGGCGCGGCAGCATCAGCCAGGCGGCGGAGCACGTGCACCTCTCCCAGCCCGCCATCACCCAGGCCATCGCCAACCTGGAGGAGGAGGTTGGAGCACCGCTGTTCGAGCGGCGGCCGGACGGCATGGCGCTCTCCCCCGTCGGCGCCCTGTTCCTTGACCGCGCCGAGCGCGCGCTGGAGCGCCTGCGCACCGGCACGCGCGAGGCGATCCGCGTCGGCGGGCGCAAGGGCGTGCGCGGCTTCCAGGACTTCGACCAGTTGCTGACCGCGGCGCAGGTGCGGGCGCTGACCGCGGTCGCCGACGCCGGCAACTTCAGCCTCGCGGCGCGCAACGTCGGCATCTCGCAGCCGACCATGCACCGCGCCGCCCGCGACCTGGAGCGGCTGTCCGGCCTGTCGCTGTTCACCCGTTCGGCCACCGGGATCGTGCTGACGCCGGCGGCCCGGGCGCTGGCGCAGCACGTGAAGCTGGCGGTGACCGAGCTGGCGCAGGGCTTCGCCGAGGTGCGCGAGAGCCTGGGCGGCGATTCCGGCCGCATCGTCGTCGGCGGCATGCCGCTGTCGCGCACCTACATTCTGCCCAGCGCCATCAACGCCCTGGTGCGCGAGCGCCCCGACGTCGAGATCGACGCCATCGACGGTCCCTACGAGGACCTGTTGCACGGCCTGCGCACCGGCGACATCGACGTGCTGATCGGCGCGCTGCGCGACCCGCTGCCGATCGAGGACGTGGTGCAGGAACCGCTGTTCGAGGATCCGATCGCGGTCGCCGCGCGCGCCTTCCACCCCTTGAGCCGCAAGGCCAGGGTGACGCTGGACGACCTCGCCGCCTGCCAGTGGGTGGTGCCCAGGCGCGGCACGCCGACGCGCGACCGGTTCGAGGCGCTGCTCGGCGGGCGGGCGACGCGCGGGCTGGTGGAGACCAGCTCGCAGGTCCTGGTGCGCGGCCTGCTGCTGGGCAGCGACCGGCTGACCTTCATCTCCGCCCACCAGATCCGGCACGAGCACGAGCTGGGCCTGCTGGTGACGCTGCCGGTCGACCTGCCGGACACCGAGCGGCCCATCGGCCTGACCATGCGCCGCGGCTGGCGGCCGACGCCCACGCAGCAGCTGTTCATCGACTTCCTGCGCGAAGCCGGGCGCAGCGCCGTGTCGCCGGTGCGCAGCGCCTGACCCGGCCATTCGAAAGACACAGGCTATTCAAAAAATGAATGGGGGAAGCCGTCATCGAATTTCGTTCAGGGTATAGCCGGTGATATCCCTGCCGGCGTGAGGTTTTTTTGCCGCCGGCCCGAAACAACCATCAAGCAACGGCCGCGGCCGACACCGGAGGAAGCGATGAAGATCTGTGTGGCCGGCGCCGCGGGCGCCTTCGGCATGAAGCACCTGGAGGCGGTCGCCGCCATCGACGGCATCGAGGTGGTCTCGGTGGTCGGCGGCGGGCCCGACGACATCGAGGGCTTCGCCAAGGAGCGCGGAATCCCGCACTGGACCAAGGATCTCGCCGAGAGTCTGGCGCGGCCGGAGGTGGAGGCGGTGATACTCGCCACGCCGACCCAGGTGCACGCCGCCCAGGCCATCCAGTGCCTGGAGGCCGGCAAGCACGTGCTGGTCGAGATCCCGATGGCCGACACCCTCGCCGACGCCGAGCGGCTGGTCGCGGCGCAGCAGGCCACCGGGCTGGTCGCCATGGCCGGCCATACCCGGCGCTTCAACCCCAGCCACCAGTGGATCCACAACCGGATCAAGGCCGGCGAGCTGACGATCCAGCAGATGGACGTGCAGACCTACTTCTTCCGCCGCAGCAACATGAACGCGCTGGGCAAGCCGCGCACCTGGACCGACCATCTGCTGTGGCACCACGCCTGCCATACGGTGGACCTGTTCCAGTACCAGACCGGCGAGACGGCGGACCGCGTGCACGCGCTGCAGGGGCCGATGCACCCGCAGCTCGGCATCGCCATGGACATGAGCATCGGCATGAAAGTGCCGTCGGGGGCGATCTGCACGCTGTCGCTGTCGTTCAACAACGACGGACCGCTGGGCACCTTCTTCCGCTACATCTGCGACAACGGCACCTACATCGCGCGCTACGACGACCTCTACGACGGCAAGGACAACAAGATCGACCTGTCCGGCGTCGCCGTGTCGAACAACGGCATCGAGCTGATCGACCGCGAGTTCTTCAGCGCCATCCGCGACAGGCGCGAACCCAACGCCAGCGTCGCGCAATGCCTCCCGGCCATGCGGACGCTGGACCGCCTGGAGCGCAGCCTGAACGCCTGACCGTCAACGCCGGGCGCTGGCGTAACGTCAGTGCCCGGCGTGGAGCACCGCCGCCGCGCGGGCGTCGCGCACGATGCGCGCGTACAGGATCGGGGCGAGCGCGAGCCACACCGCCGCCTCGGCGATCCACAGCTGGTAGACGCCCTGCGGGCCGACGAAGCCCGACATCAGGCCGAACATGACGGTCATCAGCCACGTCATGTTGGTGCAGATCAGGGCGGCGGCGACGGCGGCGGCACCGGCGGCGAGCGGGTGCGAAAGATCGAGCCTGGACATGGCGTTTGCTCCTGTCCGTGTCTGTCCGTCGAGCATACGCCCATCACCGGCGGGCGGATTGTGGCAGAGCGCCGCATCGTCCCTTGGATGGATCGGGGCTTCATACCGCGGGGTTATCCGCACTATCCTGCGCGGCGGAGCCAGTCGGGGAACGCGGATGAGGATTGCGCTGAGCGTGGCGGTGGTCGCCCTGGCGTGCATGGCGGGCAGCGGCGCGGCGAAGGCCGAGCCGGTGTGGCTCGACTGCGCGCTGTTCGACGTGAAGCGCAGCGGCCTCGCCGGCGTGTTCAAGGATGGCCGCGTGCGCGTCCGCATCGACGAGGCGGCGAAGACCGCCGAACTGGTCGCCTTCCCCGACTTCATGCGCACCCCGCCGCAGGGGCTCGACCGTGCGATCACCTCGGTGAAGGAGGGCAGCGTCTTCGTCGCCTACAAGGGGCCGCTGGCCCGGCCGGAGGCGTATGGCGAGGGCGCGTTCTTCGCGGTCATCGTCTCCGTGTTGCGCGCCGAGGGCGAACTGACGCTGAAGGCCGGCCCCTACAGGCCGGTCAGCCGCAGCGAACCGAACAAGTGGGGCCCGGCCACCCACGATCTCGACGAGATGAGCCAAGCGTCGGGCCGCTGCGCCGGGCGGCGGCACGCGCTGTAGTTCTTCGAAAGCCCTTCTCCCCTTGAGGGAGAGGGGTTGGGGAGAGGGGGGCGCCGGCGAAGCCGGCCAGTCATTTTCCCGGCCTTCGGCCGGCAACGCCCCCTCATCCCAACCCTTCTCCCTCAAGGGGAGAAGGGCTTTCGAAGAACTACAGCACGGCCTCGATCAAAAACGGCCCACGGCGGCCGAGGGCGTGCTTCAGCAGGACGTTGAAGCGCTCCATGTCCTCGGCCCGGCCGCCCTCCACGCCCATGCCGGCGGCGAGGCCGACCCAGTCCAGATCCGGGCGGCCGATGTCGGTGCAGGCGCGCGCCGAAGGGCCGGGTTCGGCGAAGCCGAGGTTGCCCATCTCCCATTGCAAGATGCCGTAGCGGCGGTTGGCGTAGACGATGGTCACCACGTCGGCGTTCTCGCGCGCCTGACTCCACAGCGCCTGCAGCGTGTACATGCCGCTGCCGTCGGCCTGCAGCGTCACCACCTTGCGCTCCGGGCAGGCCACCGCGGCCCCGAGCGCCAGCGGCATCCCGATGCCGATGGAGCCCCCGGTGATGGTCAGCCAGTCGTGCGGCCGGGCGCCCCGGCAAGGATTGTAGGCCATGGCGCTGTTCGAGATCGCCTCGTCCACCACGACGGCGCCCTCCGGCAGCAGCGCCGCCAGCGACCGGCCGATGGCGTCCGCGGTCACCGCGCCGGTGGCGAGGTCGGGCAGGGCAAGGGCCTGCACCGGCGCCTCGGCCGCTCCCACCGCCTCGGCCAGCCACGCCAGCGCGGCCAGCGCGTCGGTGCCCGGCGGCGCCGCGTCGTGGATGCGGGCACCCTCCGGCGCCAGACGGCTGGGCTTGCCGGGGTAGGCGAAGAAGCCCACGGGCTCGGTGGCGCCGATCAGCACGATGTGCTCGGCGTCCTTCAGCGCCGCGACGCCGAGGTCGAAGGGGTAGGGGAAGCGGTCCACCGCCACCCGCCCGGCGCCGCGCTCGATTCGCGTGGCGCCCGTGTGGGCGAACAGCGTGGCGCCGGTCCTCGCGGCGATGCGTCCGGCCAGTTCCAGCCCGGCGGCCGAGGTCGCGGCGCCGTTCAGCATCAGCACGGCGCGCCGGCCGCCGCGCAGCGCCTCGATGGCGGCGCGCAGGGCGCCGCCGTCCGGCGCGGCGGGGGCGGGCGCCTCGACGCGGATCGGCTCGACGTCCGGCGTCTGGTCCCACGAGGAGTCGGAGGGCAGGATCAGCGTCGCCACGCCGGTCGGTGGAGTCAGCGCGGCGCGGATCGCCTCAGCCGCGTCGACGCGCACCGACGCGGCGTCCGGCACCATGCGCACCCAGCACGACATGGGGCGGGCCAGCCCCTCCACGTCGGAGGTCAGCGGCGCGTCGGCGTTGCGGTGCCACGTCGCGTGGTCGCCGACGATGTTCAGCACCGGCACGCGGGCACGCCGCGCGTTGTGCAGGTTGGCCAGCCCGTTCGCGAGGCCGGGGCCGAGGTGCAGCAAGGTCGCCGCCGGCCTGCCCGTCATGCGGGCGTAGCCGTCGGCCGCCCCGGTCGCCACCCCCTCGAACAGGGTGGGCACGCAGCGCACGCCCGGCATCGAATCGAAGGCGGCCAGCGCGTGCAGCTCCGACGTGCCGGGGTTGGCGAAGCAGGCGTCCATGCCGTTCGCCAGCAGCGTCTTGACCAGGATCTCCGCGCCGTGCATCACGCCCCCTCCGCAAAGCCGTCCAGGAAGCTCGCCAGGTTGGCGGCGAGCGCGTCGCAATCGTAGCCGCCTTCCTGCACGAGGACGGTGGGGTGTTTCGCCGCGGATATCCGCCGGCCGAGTTCCGCGAAGCCCGGGGTCGTCACCTTGAAGAAGGCCAGGGGGTCGCCGATGAAGGTGTCGAAGCCCAGCGACAGCACCAGCGCCCCCGGCCCGAAGACGGCGACCTGGGCCAGCGCGTGGTCGACCATGTCGAGGAAGGTGCTCTCCTCCGTGCCCACGGGCAGCGGGATGTTGAGGTTGCAGCCCTGGCCGCGCCCCCGCCCGCGCTCGTGCGCGTAGCCGGCGAACCAGGGGTAGAAGTTGTTCGGGTCGCCGTGGATGGACACGACCAGCACGTCGTCGCGCTCGTAGAAGATCGCCTGCGTGCCGTTGCCGTGATGCACGTCGACGTCAAGGACGGCGACGCGCGGCGCCTTCCCCTGCGCCGCCAGCAGCGGCAGCATCGCCTGCGCCGCCACCGCGGCGTTGTTGATGTAGCAGAAGCCGCCGGCCATATCGCGGGACGCGTGGTGCCCCGGCGGCCGGCACAGCGCGTAGGCGGCGCGCTCGGCGCCGCTGGCCACCAGCGTGGCCGCGTGCGCCGCGGTGTCGGCGCCGCCGCACACCGCCTCCCAGGTGCCCGGGCCGATGGGGCAGGCGGTGTCGGCCATGTGCCAGCCGGCTTGGCCCACGATGCCCGCGGGGTACTCGGCCATGTCGGTGTTGCGGTGGACGTTGGGGATGATGACCTCCGCCGCGTCGGGCAGGGCCGACCAGCGCGCGTACGCCGTCTCCAGGAAGCGCAGGTAGTCCGCCGAATGCACGGCAGCGCGCGGACCGGCACCGTAGGATGGCGGCTCCTCCACCGCAGCCCCGCGCGCCTTCAGCGAGGCGAGCAGCGCCTGGGCGCGTTCCGGCTTTTCAGGGCAGGGCTTGATCTGGCCGCGCACCAGGAAGGTCGGCGGGCGGTGGCGCAGCTGGGCTTCGGCGAAGATGAAGCGCATGACTGATTCTCTCGTTGGTTCTTATGCCCCCTCCCCATCCCTCCCCCGCGTTGCGGTGGAGGGGGCAGAGCGGCGGAGTTCCCTCTCCCGCGCAAGCGGGGGAGGGATAGGGAGGGGGCATCACCTTGCCGTCGCCAGCACCGCGTCCGCCAGCACGGCGCAGCCGGCGGCGGCGTGGCTGGGCTGGACGTTCTCGGCCTCGTTGTGGCTCAGGCCGCCCTCGCAGGGGATGAAGATCATCGCCGTCGGCACCTTGCGGGCGACGTAGACCGCGTCGTGCCCGGCGCCCGAGACGATGTCGCGGTGGCGGAGGCCGCGGCGTTCGGCGGAGTCCCGCACCCGCGCCACCAGATCCGGCGCGAAGGGCGTGGTGGGGAAGGCCCAGAAGTCGACCAGGTCCAGCGTCAGGCCGCGCTTCTCGGCGATGGCGGCCAGCCGGACCCGCAGCATGGCGTCCATGCGGGTCAGCTGCTCGGCGTCGGGGTTGCGCAGGTCGATGGTGAACCAGACCCGGCCGGGGATGACGTTGCGGGAGTCCGGCTGCGCCAGGATGCGCCCGACCGTCGAGCAGGCGTCGCCGCCAACCTCCAGCGCGATGGCCTCCACCGCCTCGATCATCACCGCTGCGCCGGCCAGCGCGTCGCGGCGCATCCACATCGGCGTCGGGCCGGCGTGGGATTCACGCCCCGTCACGGTCGCCTCGTACCAGCGTTGCCCCTGCGCACCGGTGACGACGCCGAGGTCGCAGCCCTCCGCTTCCAGCACCGGCCCTTGTTCGATGTGCGCCTCGAAGTACGCGGCCATGGCGTGGCCGGTGACGGGAACGGAGCCCTTGTAGCCGATGCGCTCCAGCTCGTCGCCGAGGCGCAGGCCGTCGGTGTCGCGGATGTCCAGCACGTGGTCGAGGGTGAAGACGCCCATCGCCGCGCCGGAGCCCAGCATGGGCGGCGAAAAGCGCGCCCCCTCCTCGTTGGTCCAGACGATGAGGTCGAGCGGCGCGTCCGTCTCGATCCCCTGGTCGTTGAAGGAGCGGATCACCTCCAGCCCGGCCATGACGCCGTAGATGCCGTCGAAGCGGCCGCCGGTCGGCTGGGTGTCGAGGTGGCTGCCCATGCACACGGCGGCGCGGTCCGGGTTGCGGCCGGGGCGGCGGGCGAAGATGTTGCCGACGGCGTCCACCGTCACCCTGCAGCCGGCCTCCGCGCACCACGACACGAACCGGTCGCGCCCCTCCCGGTCGAGGTCCGTCAGCGCCAGCCGGCAGACGCCGCCCTTGGGCGTGCCGCCGATCGTCGCCAGCTCCATCAGGCTCCGCCACAGGCGGTCGCCGTCGATGCGCAGCTCAGCCATGGATCACTCCCGTCCCTTGCCTTTGTTCCTGCGCCGCGGCGCCCGGCTGCGTCCACGCCTTGCCGGGGATGGCGTCGAGCAGCGAGCGCGTGTAGGCGTGCTGCGGGTCACCGAACACCCGCCGCGCCGGGCCGATCTCGACGATGCGGCCCTTCTGCATGACCGCGATGGTGTCGCAGATCTGCGCGGCGACGCGCAAATCGTGGGTGATGAACAGCATCGACAGGCTCAGCCGGTGCCGCAGATCCTCCAGCAAATCGAGCACCTGCGCCTGCACCGAGACGTCGAGCGCCGACACCGGCTCGTCGGCGATCAGCAGCTTCGGCTCCAGCGCCAGCGCGCGGGCGATGGAGATGCGCTGCCGCTGCCCGCCGGAGAACTCGTGCGGGAAGCGGTCGGCGGCCGAGGCGTCGAGGCCGACGAGCGTCAGCAGGTCGCGGGCCTTCTGCATGGCCGCGTTCCGGTCGGCGCCGAAGGCGACGGGACCCTGGGTGATGATGTCGCCCACCTTGTGGCGCGGGTTCAGCGAGGCGTAGGGATCCTGGAACACCATCTGCAGATGCCGGCGGTACGGCCGGAACTTGCCGCGCGACAGGGAGAGCAGGTCCACGTCCTCGAACAGGATGCGCCCGGCGTCCGGCCGGATCAGCCCGACGATGGAGCGTCCCAGCGTCGACTTGCCGGACCCGGACTCGCCGACCAGCCCGACCGTCTCCCCCTGGTGGATGGTCAGCGAGAGGTCGTCGCCGGCCACCACCGTGCGCCCCTTGCGGAACAGTCCGCCGCCGATATGGAAGGTCTTGCTGACGCCGAGCGCGGTCAGCACCGGCCGGCGCCCGGCGAGGTCGTCGTCGCGGTGCTCGATCAGGTGCGGCACGGCGGCGATCAGCTGGCGGGTGTAGGGGTGCTGCGGCCGGTTCAGCACCTCGTCCGCCACGCCGATCTCGACGAGGCGGCCGTGCTGCATGACGGCGACGCGGTGCGCGATCTCCGCCACCACGCCGAAGTCGTGGGTGATGAACATCACCGCCATGGCCCGCTTGGCCTGGATGTCGCGGATCAGGTCGAGGATCTGCTTCTGCGTGGTGACGTCGAGCGCCGTGGTCGGCTCGTCGGCGATCAGCACGTCGGGTTCCAGCGCCAGCGCCATGGCGATCATCACGCGCTGGCGCTGCCCGCCCGAAAGGCGGAACGGGTAGCTGCGGCGCAGCAGGTCCGGTTCCGGCAGGCCGACCGAGGCCAGCAGCTCCACCACCCGCGCCCGCCGCGCGACCCGGTCGAGCGTGGTGTGGTAGCGCAGCACCTCGTCGATCTGGTCGCCGACCCGCATCAGCGGGTTGAGCGCGGTCATCGGCTCCTGGAAGATCATGGCGACGCGGCTGCCGCGCAGCTCCCGCTGTTCGGGCTCCGGCAGGCTCAGCACGTCGGCGCCCTTCAGGTGGATGGCGCCGGAGGCCACCCGCACCGCCTTGGGCAGCAGGCCCATCACCGCGTGCGCGGTCATCGACTTGCCGGAGCCGGACTCGCCGACCACGCAGAGGATCTCGCCGCGCTCCAGCGTGAAGGAGAGGCGCTCCACCGCGAACGGGCGCTCGGCGCCGGCGGGGAGCGCGACGGTCAGGCCGCGGACGTCGAGGAGGGGAGGAGTATTCGTCATGCCCGCCCCTTGCGCGCCAGCTTCGGGTTCAGCGCGTCGTTCAGCCCCTCGCCGACGAGGTTGAGCGCCAGCACGGTCAGCAGGATCGCCACGCCGGGAAAGAAGCTCATCCACCACGCCTGCCGGATCACCGTGCGCGCCGCGCCGACCATGTAGCCCCAGCTCATCAGGTTCGGATCTCCCAGGCCGAGGAAGGACAGCGAGCTTTCCAACAGGATGGCGGTCGCCACCATCAGCGAGGCCGAGACGATGATCGGCGACAGGCTGTTCGGCAGGATCTGGCGGACGATGATGGTCAGGGTGGACTGCCCGGTGGTGACGGCGGCCTGCACGAACTCGCGGTTGCGCAGGCTGAGGAACTCGCCGCGCGCCAGCCGCGCCAGCGGCGGCCAGGAGACGATGGCGATGGCCAGCACGATGGAGGCCAGTGAGGGCGTGAAGATCGCCACCAGCACCACCGCCAGCACGAAGTTGGGGATGGTCTGGAACAGCTCGGTGAAGCGCATTACCGCGTCGTCCACCCAGCCGCCGTGGAAGCCGGCGACGGCGCCCAGCAGAACCCCGATCAGCACCGCCACCGCGGTGGAGGTCAGCCCGATCAGCAGCGACACCCGCGCCCCGTGCGCGATTCCCGACGCGATGTCGCGGCCCAGCGTGTCGGATCCCAGCGGCGCGCCCTCGGACAGCGGCGGCTGGAAGGGGGCGGTGGTCATGTCCCACGGGCTGTCGGGGAACGCCACGTCGGCCAGCGCCGCCATCAGCACCACCAGCGCCAGGAAGACGAGGCCGATCACCGCGCCCTTGTTGCGCGCAAAGGCGCGCCAGAAATTGGCATTCATGGCGCCACCTCGATGCGTGGGTCGACCAGGGAATAGATCAGGTCGGTCAGCAGGTTGAACAGCACCACCACCACCGAGGTCAGCAGGAAGATGCCGAGCAGCACCTGATAGTCGCGCTGCAGGACGGCTTCGAAGGCGAGTCGGCCGATGCCGGGCAGGGCGAACACCGTCTCGATCAGGATGGAACCGCCGATCAGGTGCCCGGCCTGGAACCCGGCGACGGTGATCACCGGCAGGATGGCGTTGCGCAGGATGTGCACCGAGACGATGCGCCATTCCGGCAACCCCTTGGCGCGCGCGGTCTTCACGAAATCCATGTCGCGCACCTCCAGGATCGAGGCGCGGGTGAGGCGGGTGTAGACCGCCATGTAGAACAGCGCCAGCGTAGTCACCGGCAGCACCAGATGCTTCATGCGGTCGAGGACCGCGTCGACGCCCGTGAGGCCGGCGCCGATGGTCTCCGTCCCGAAGGCGGGCAGCCAGCCGAGGTTGACCGAGAACAGCAGGATCAGCATCAGCCCGATCCAGAAGATCGGCGTGGCGTAGGCGGTGAGGCCCACCACGGTGATGGCGGTGTCCGACCATGTGCCGGCCCGCATCGCCGCCAGCGTGCCCAGCAGCACGCCCCCCGCCAGCGCCAGCAGGAAGGCCGTCAACGTCAGCGACAGCGTGACCGGCAGCCGCTCCATCAGCAGCCCCAGCACCGGCCGCTGCTGCCGGTAGGAGTAGCCGAGGTCGGCCTGCACCACCTTGCCCATGTAGGTGGCGAGCTGGGTGGTGAGCGGCTGGTCGAGGCCGAACTGCTGGCGCAGCTGCTCGACGAACTTGGCGTCGGCAGCCCCGGCCTCGCCGGCCATGACCTGCGCCGGGTCGCCGGGGGCGGCGTGCACCAGGAAGAAGTTGAACACCGCGATGGCGAGGACGACGAACACCGCCTTGACCAAGCGCTGCGCGATGAAGACGGCGATGCGGGGCATGGACTCTCCTTAAATGCCCTCTCCCGCCCCGGGAGAGGGAGGGGCCCGCTCGGAGAGCGGGAGGGTGAGGGTGCGTTCAAGGATCCTTGCCTGCCCCCTCACCCGGCCGCTGCGCGGCCACCCTCTCCCGGGACGGGAGAGGGTTTCGTTGCGTCCCCCTACTTCTTCACCATGTACACGCCGTCATAGCTCTCGTTCACGCCGATGGCCGAGGTGACGGCGTTCTTGAAGCGCTTGTCGACGAAGGTCGGGAACTCCATCTCCAGCAGCCACGCCACCGGCACATCCTCCACCAGGATCTTCTGCGCCGCCGAGTAGAGCTGCTGGCGCTCCTCGTCCTTCACCGCCTTGGCGGCCTGGGCGAACAGCGTGTCCACCTGCGGGTTCGCGTAGCCCATGGTGTTGGAGAACATCACGCCCTTGCGGATGTTGTCCGACACGTAGGTGCGCGACACGCCGAGCGCCGGGTCGCCGTACTGGTAGACGAAGTTGAAGGTCAGATCGTAGTCCCAATTGGACACGCGGTTGACCCAGCCGGCCGAGTCCGTGGTCTCCAGCGTCACGTCGACGCCGACGCGCTTCATCGCCTGCTTGATGTATTCGCCCAGCCGCGTCCAGGTCTCGCCGTAGGGCATGACCAGCAGCTTCACCTTGGCGCGGGTGCCGTCCGATCCCTTCTTCAGACCCATCTCGTCGAGCAGCGCCTCGGCCTTCTTCGGGTCGAACGGGTACTTCCGGACGTCCGGCTCATGGAAGCGGGTGACCGAGTTGACCGGCCCGGTCGCCGGCCGGCCCAGGCCGAACCAGATCTTGTCGCGGATGAAGGCGCGGTCGATGGCGTGCATCATCGCCTGCCGGAACCGCTTGTCGTCCAGCGGCTTGACGCGGGTGTTGATCTCGATCCAGGACAGCGGCGCGAAGAACTCGTAGCCCTTGGTGGTCATCTCGACGTTGGGCAGCGCCTTCAGGCGCGGCACGTCGAAGGTCTCGATGTCGTTGAACTGCGTCTGCTGCACCGTGCCCTGCTCCAGCGCCACCGAGCGCGAGGCGGCATCCGGAATGACGCGGAAATAGATCTCGTCCAGGTACGGCTTGCCCGGCTTCCAGTAGTCGTCGTTGCGGACGAGGTGGATGTTGGAGCCCTTCGTCCACTCCTTGAACTTGAACGGGCCGGTGCCGATCGGCGTGGCGTTGGCCGGGTTGGTCTTGAAGTCGGTGCCCTCGTAGATGTGCTTGGGCATCATCGGGGCCGAGGAGACCTCGAAGGCCTGGAGGAACGGACCGAACGGCTCCTTCAGCACGAAGCGCACGGTGTAATCGTCCACCGCCTCGATGCTCTCGCAGCGAGCGAAGACGGCGCGGGCGCGCGGGTGCGTCTCCATCAGGAAGGTCTTGGTGGTGAACACCACGTCGTGCGCGGTGAACGGTTTGCCGTCGTGCCACTTGGCGTTCTTGACGAGGCGGAAGGTGTAGGTCTTGCCGTCCGGCGACACCTCCCAGCTCTCGGCCAGTTCGGGGCGGGGCTTCAGGTTGAAGTCGTAGGTCAGCAGGCCCTGGTAGATCTTGCCGGCGACGGTCTGCGTCGGCCCCTGCTGGTTGAGGCCGAGCACGAGCAGCGGCGGTTCCGGCTGGACGATGATGTTCATCGTGCCGCCGCGCTGCGGGTCCTGCGCCGCCGCCAGTCCGGGGATCGCCAGCGCCGCCGCCAGCGCCGCGGCCGTGAGTGTGTGTCGGAGGGTCGGCGGACGCATGCTCATCGATGAAGCCTCCTTATTGTGTTTATTGGTCGATGCTCTCCAGGCCGCACCAGTCGGCCATGAACAGGGCCAGCACCGCCGTCACCCGCGCCACGCTGTCCAGCGAGACGGACTCGTCGATGCCGTGGATGCGCTCCGCCTCGGGGCCGTAGCAGGTGGCCGGCGTCGCGCCGTAGAGCATGAAGTTCCGCACGTCCGTCGTGCAGGTCGCCGCCAGCCGTTCCGCCGAGGCGCCGCACACCGCCTTGTGCGCCGAATCCAGCGCCGCGATCAGCGGGTGGCCGGGGTCGATCACGCAGCCCTCCGCCTGGAAGCCGCGGAACCGCACGACGGCGCCGATGCCCGACAGGCCGGAGTCGGTCCGGCAGGCCGCCGCGACGGCGTTTTCGATTTCGGCGCTGACGTCCGCCGCGGCGCGGCCCGGCGGGAAGCCGAAGCGCAGTTCCATCCGGCAGCGCGTCGGCACCGAGGATGCCCACTCGCCGCCGTCGATGCGCCCGACGTTGAGGTTGTAGGGATGCGCGTGCCCGGCGTAGGCCGGATGCCGACCCTCCGGGTGGTTCCACGCCGACTCGAGCCGCTTCAGGTGGCCGAGGATGCGGTACGCCGCCTCGATGGCGTTGAGGCCGGCGCCGGTGTCCAGCACGTGGGCCGGGCGGCCGGTCACCTCGACCTCGCAACGCACCACGCCGACCTGCGCGACCTGGAGCGTGTGGTTGAACGGCTCCGGGATCACCGCGGCGTCGGCGCGGTAGCCGCGCGCCACGCAGGCCAGCGCCCCGTTGCCGGTGCACTCCTCCTCGACGACCGATTGCAGGTACACCGGGGCGGCGGGCTGGAGCCCCAAGCTTTTCAACGCCTTGAAGGCGGTGACGAAGGCGGCGATGCCGGCCTTCATGTCGCCCGCGCCCCGGCCGTACATGCGCCCGTCGCGCACCACCGGCTCGAACGGCGGGGCCGACCACAGCTCCTCCGGCCCGGTCGGCACCACGTCGATGTGGCCGTTGAGGATCAGCGAGCGGCCGGTGGTTTGCCGCGGCCGGTGGACGCCCACCACGTTCTCGCGCCCGTCGTAGGAGATCAGCGAGGGCGACCAGCCCGGCTGGAGCCGCAGCGCCGCCTCGTCGATGGCGAAGCGGTCGACCTCCAGGCCGAGGTCGGCGAAGGTCCGCGCCATCAGCTCCTGTGCCGGAGCCTCCGCGCCCAGCAGGCTGGGAAGGCGGACCAGATCGGCGAGCAGACGTTCCCCGTCCCCGCGCAGCGCCGCCACCGCGCCCAGGATCGCGTCCCGGTCCGCGGTGGCTCCGCGCCGCGCATCCGTGCCGGATGCCGGCATGTCGTCTCCGTAGAAACCCGTCCCTGTTCGTTGGGATGATTACAAATCCGCTTTTCCTTCATCTCCAAATCGATAATCCTCATTGCCGACATAAGCCTGATTTATGGGACGGCCATGACGGCGCGCGACCTCGAACGCCTCGGCCAGCATCTGGACTGGAACCTGCTGCGCACCTTCATGGTGATCGTGCAGGAGCAGGGCGTGACCCGCGCCGCGTCCAAGCTCGGCCTGACCCAGCCGGCGGTGAGCCAGGCGTTGAAGCGGCTGGAGGACCAGCTCGGCCGCTGCCTGATCGAGCGCGGGCACGGCCGCTTCCGCGTCACCGAGGCGGGCGCGGTGATCTACGCCGAGGTGCTGGAGATCTACGGCAACATCTCGCGCTTCGGCGTGCTGGTGCGGGAGATCCGCGAGGAGATCTCCGGCCACATCCGCATCCTGCTGGCCAGCCGCATCCAGACGCCGCTGTTCGACACGTTGCTGGAGCGCTTCCACGCCGCGCACCCGCTGGTCACCTTCCGCCTGGACGTGATGGCCAGCGCCGACATCCACACGGCGATCCAGCAGAAGACCGCATCGTTGGGAATATGTCTGATGCGCGAGCCGCCGCCGCTGGTCGCCCACACGCTGTTCGCCCGCCAGCGCTTCCGCCTGTACTGCGGACCGCGCCACCCGCTGTTCGGGCGCACCGACCTCAGCCTTGCCGACCTGAAGGCGGAACGGTTCGTGTCCTTCACCTCCGACCAGATCGGCGGCGTGCTGTCGCCGCTGACCGCGTTTCGCGCGCAGGAGGGGATGGAGAGCCGCACCGTCGGCGCCTCGGTCAACCTGGACGAGGTGCGGCGGATGATCGTCGCCGGCCTCGGCATCGGCCCGTTGCCCGAGCACGTGACCGAGCGCGACGTGCGCGACGGCCTGCTGTGGCCGCTGCCGCCGGCCGACGGCGTGGCGCCGGTGGACCTGCACCTGCTGTGGAACCCGGCCGCCAAGCTGAACCGCGCCGAGCGCGCGTTCCTGGAGGCGTGTGCGCAGGCCCTCGACGCCATCCCGCTGGAGCGGCGCTTCGACGCCGCCGCGGTCGCCGCCTGGGCCGCGGGGGAGGCGGAAGCGGCGTAGGGCCGCGGGAGCGAAACACGGGCCGGGCTGTTGACCCTGGACGCCCGCGGAGTTCGCCCATGCCTCCCGTTCTCGCCGCCTTGTTCCTGGCGCTGTTCGTCACCGCCGCCCACGCCCAGCCGCCGCCGGGTGGCCCGCCGCCCGCGGTGACCACCGCGCCGGTGGTGAGCCGCGACGTGGCGCCGGCCTCCGAGTTCATCGGCCGCGTCACGGCGATCCAGTCCTTCGAAGCGCGCGCCCGCGTCGAGGGCGCGGTCGAGCAGGTGGCCTTCCAGGAGGGCCAGGACGTGCGCAAGGGCGACCCGCTCTTCCTCATCGAGCAGGGGCCGTACCAAGCCGCGCTCGACAGCGCCCAGGCCCAGCTCGCCAGCGCCGAGGCCAAGCTGCGCGAGGCGGAACGGTCCCTCTCCCGCAGCGAGGAGCTGCGCGGGCGCGGCAACGTCAGCCAGGCGCAGTACGATCAGGCGCTCGCCGACCGCGACGCGGCGCGCGCGCAGGTGATGATCGCGCAGGCGCAGGTCCGCACGGCCGAGCTGAACCTGGGCTACACGCGCATAGCCAGCCCCATCGACGGCCGCATCGGCGCCACGGCGGTGACGCAGGGCAACCTCGCCGGGCCGTCCACCGGCGTGCTCGCCACCGTGGTGCAGCTCGACCCGATCCGCGTGGTCTTCTCGGTCAGCGACCGCGACCTCATCGAGACCCAGCGCCGCCTGGGCATCCAGTCGCCGGCCGAGGCGGTGGACAAGTTCGTGCCCACCCTGCGCTTCCCGGACGGCAGCGACTACCCGCAGGCAGGCCGCGTCGAGTTCGTGGACAACCGCATCGACCCGCAGACCGGCACCATCGGCATCCGCGCCAACTTCCCCAACCCGCAGCGCCTGCTGCTGCCCGGCCAGTTCATCACCGTGATCATCCGTCCCGACCAAACGGAGCCGCGCCCGGTGGTGCCGGTGGACTCCGTGCAGCAGGACCAGCAGGGCCGCTACGTGCTGGTGCTCGACGGCGAGAACCGGGTGCAGCAGCGCCGCATCGAAACCGGCGCCCAGGTCGAGCAGCTGCTGGTGGTGGACAAGGGGCTGACGGTCGGCGAGACCATCGTCGTGGACGGCGCGCAGAAGGTGTGGCCCGGCATGGTGGTGCAGCCGGTGCCGGACACCCAGACCGCCGAACGGCCGCAGGGCCGGTAGGGGAGCACGCCATGTTCTCCGGCCTGTTCATCCGCCGCCCCAACCTCGCCATCGTCATCGCGGTGGTCACGGTGATCGCCGGCCTGCTGGCGCTGCTCGCCATCCCGGTGGCGCAATACCCGCCGATCACGCCGCCCTCGGTGCAGGTGTCCGCCACCTACCCCGGCGCCAACGCCCAGGTGGTGGCCGACAGCGTCGCCGCCCCCATCGAGGCGCAGGTGAACGGGGTGGAGGGCATGCTGTACATGTCCTCCACCAGCACCGACACCGGCTCCTATTCGCTGACCATCACCTTCGCGCCGGGGACCGACCCGGACATCGCGGCGGTCAACGTGCAGAACCGCATGTCGCTGGCCACCGCCACGCTGCCGCCGGAGGTCAGCCGCCAGGGCGTCACCGTGCGCCGGGCCTCGACCAACATGCTGATGGCGGTCAATCTCTATTCGAACTCAGATCAGTACGACGCGATCTTCATATCCAACTACGCCAGCATCAACGTGCGCGACGCCATCGCGCGGGTGCCCGGCGTCGGCGACGCCCAGGTGCTGGGGGCGCTGAACTACAGCATGCGGGTGTGGATGAACCCCGACCGCATGACGGCGCTCGGCATCACCGCGCAGGACGTGGTGACCGCCATCCAGGCGCAGAACATCCAGGCCTCGGCCGGGCAGATCGGCGCACCGCCGGTGCCGGGCGACCAGCAGCAGCAGCTGACCATCCTGGCCCGCGGCCGCCTCGACGACCCGCGGGCGTTCGGCGACATCATCGTGCGCACCAACGCGGACGGCGGAGTCGTGCGGCTGCGCGACGTCACGCGGGTAGAGCTGGGCGCGCAGACCTACAGCTCGTCCTCCAAGCTGAACGGCGCGCCGTCGGCGACCATGGTGGTCTACCAGTCGCCCGGCGCCAACGCGCTGGACGTCGCCAACGCGGTGCGCGCCGAGTTGGAGCGATTGTCGCAGAGATTCCCGGAAGGCGTTGAATACGCGGTGGTTTTCAACACCACGAACTTCGTGACCGCGACCATCGAAGAGATCGTGCTGACGCTGGGCAGCACCTTCCTGCTGGTGGTGGCGGTGATCTACCTGTTCCTGCAGGACTGGCGGGCGACGCTGATCCCCACCCTGGCGATCCCGGTGTCCATCGTCGGCGTCTTCGCGGTGCTGCTCGCCTTGGGCTACAGCGCCAACACCATCACGCTGTTCGCCCTGGTGCTGGCCATCGGCCTCGTGGTCGACGACGCCATCGTGGTGGTGGAGAACGTCCGCCACGTGATGGAGCAGCAGCCGGAGCTGTCGCCGGCCGAGGCCGCCGCGCAGGCCATGCGGCAGGTCGGCAGCGCCATCGTCGCCTCCACGCTGGTGCTGGCCGCGGTGTTCTTCCCGGTCGCCTTCCTGCCGGGCATCACCGGACAGCTGTACCGGCAGTTCGCGGTGACCATCTCCGCGTCCTTCATCATCTCCGGCATCAACTCGCTGACGCTCAGCCCGGCGCTGTGCGCGCTGCTGCTGCGCCCGCCGGGGCGGCCCTGGCGGGTGCTGGAGTCCTTCAACACGGCCCTGGAGCGGGTGCGCGGCGGCTACGGACGGCTGGTCGAGCGGTTGGGGCGGCGGCTGGCGGTGGGCCTGCTGGGCTTCGCGGTGCTGGCGGTGGCGGCGTTCGGGCTGCTGCGCGCGCTGCCGACGGCGTTCCTTCCCGCTGAGGACCAGGGCTATTTCTTCGTCAACGTGCAGCTGCCCAGCGCCGCCGCGCTGACCCGCACCGAACCGGTGATGGACCGCGTGGCCGCCATGGTGCGCGAGACTCCCGGGGTGGCCGACACCATCGCGGTGACCGGCTACAGCATCCTCAGCGGCCAGGGCTCCAACGTCGGGCTGATCATCGCAGCGTTGAAGCCGTGGGCGGAGCGCGACGCCGACCAGACGGTGGACGCCATCATCAACCATTTGCGCCCGCCGTTCGCGGCGATGCCGCAGGCCACCATCACCGCCTTCAACCCGCCCTCGATCCCCGGCCTGGGCGCCACCGGCGGCTTCGACCTGCGGGTGCTCGCCACCGGCAACCAGCCGCCGCAGGAGGTGGGCGCCGCGTTGCGCGGCCTGCTGGTCGCCGCCAACCAGGATCCGAACCTGCGCGCGGTGTTCAGCACCTATTCGGCCGACGTGCCGCACCTCTACGTTGATCTGGACCGCACCCGCGCCTCGCTGCTGGGCGTCACGCCGGGCGACGTGTACGGCACGCTGCAGGCGCATCTCGGTTCCGTGTACGTCAATGATTTCAATCTATACGGACGCGTCTTTCAGGTGAAGGTTCAAGACGCCGCCACCTACCGCGACGAGGCGGAGGCGATCCAGCAGCTCTACGTCCGCAGCCGCACCGGCGAGATGGTGCCGCTGCGCAGCCTCGTCACCGTGCGCACCACGCCGGCCCCGGACAGCATCACCCGCTACAACCAGTTTCTCTCCGCCTCGGTGAACGGTTCGGGCGCGCCGGGCGTCAGCTCGGGGCAGGCGCTGTCGGCCATGCAGGAGGTGGCGAACCGCACGCTGCCGGCCGGCTACGCCACGGAGTGGACCGGCCTGTCCTACCAGGAGAGCCGGGTCGGCAACCAGGCGATCATGGTGTTCGCGCTGGCGCTGCTGTTCGGCTACCTGTTCCTGGTGGCGCAGTACGAGGACTGGCTGGTGCCGCTGGCGGTGCTGCTGTCGGTCGCGGTGGCGGTGCTGGGCGCGGGCGCGGCGCTGTGGCTGGCCGGGATCCCCAACGACGTCTACGCGCAGATCGGCCTCGTCCTTCTGGTCGGGTTGGCGGCGAAGAACGCCATCCTGATCGTCGAGTTCGCGCGCGAGCAGCGGGCCGCCGGGCGCGGCGTCGTCGAGGCGGCGGTGGAGGGGGCGCGGCAGCGCTTCCGCGCCGTGCTGATGACGGCCCTGGCCTTCATCCTCGGCACCGTGCCGCTGCTGGTGGCGCACGGCGCGGGGGCGGCCAGCCGGCGCTCCATCGGCACCACGGTGTTCGGCGGCATGGTCGCGGCGACGGTGGTCGGCATCGTCTTCGTGCCGATCCTGTTCGTCGCCTTCCAGCGCGTCAGCGAACGCCTGCGCCGCCGCCCCGCGGCACCGGCGGGGGAGGCGCCGCACCCGGCGGAGTGACGCTTCCTCCCGCCACGGGATGGCTGGGGCGAGCATGCCGCATTCCTGATGTTCGGTCCGAGGGTATAGGATGATCATCATCCCGCCCCGAGCCGTCCGGCCGGCCCATGACCCAGCCCATCCTCCCCGAGCCCCCCGAAACGCCGCCCCCCGGCCGGGTGGTGGCGGTGCGCGGCTCGGTGGTCGACCTGATCTTCCCCGAAGGCGGCCTCCCCGACCTGATGGAAGCGGTCGAGATCCTGTGGGACGGGCCTGAGCGCCTGATCGCCGAGGTGCAGCTGCACCTGGACGCCGGCACCGTTCGCGCCATCGCCCTGCAGGGCACCTCCGGCCTCGCCCGCGGCACCGCGGCGCGGCGCACGGGCGCGCCGCTGACGACGCCGGTGGGCGAGGCGGTGCTCGGCCGGCTGCTCGACGTCATGGGGGCGGTGCGCGACGGCGGGCCGGAGCTGCCGGCCGACGTGCCGCGCCTGCCGATCCACCGCGCGCCGCCGCCGCTCGCCTGCCGCAGCGGCACGCGCGAGCCGTTCGAGACCGGCGTCAAGGTGATCGACCTGCTGGCCCCGCTGGCGCGCGGCGGCAAGGCGGCGATGTTCGGCGGCGCCGGGGTCGGCAAGACCGTGCTGGTCATGGAGCTGATCCGCGGCATGGTCGAGCATTACACCGGCATCTCGGTGTTCGCCGGCATCGGTGAACGCTCCCGCGAGGGGCAGGAGCTGTGGGAGGAGATGGCGCGCTCCGGCGTGCTGGACCGCACCGCGCTGGTGTTCGGGCAGATGAACGAGCCGCCGGGCGCGCGCTGGCGCGTCGGCCTGACCGCGCTGACCATCGCCGAGCACTTCCGCGACGCGGAGCGGCGCGACGTGCTGCTGCTGATGGACAACGTCTTCCGCTTCGTGCAGGCGGGGGCGGAGGTGTCCGGCCTGCTCGGCCGGCTGCCGTCGCGGGTGGGCTACCAGCCGACGCTGGCCAGCGAGATCGCCGAGCTGCAGGAGCGCGTGGCCTCCACCGAGGGCGCGGTGGTGACGGCGATCCAGGCGGTCTACGTGCCGGCCGACGACTTCACCGACCCGGCGGTGGCCGAGCTGTTCAGCCACCTCGACAGCTCCATCGTGCTGTCGCGCGCCATGGCGGCGGAGGGGCTGTACCCGGCCATCGACCCGCTGTCCTCCAGCTCCAACCTGCTCGATCCCATGGTGGTGGGCGAGGAGCACTACCGGCTGGCCGAGGAGGTGCGGCGCACCATCGCGCACTACCGCGAGCTTCAGGACGTCATCGCGCTCCTGGGCGTCGAGGAGCTGAGCACCGCCGACCGGCAGGCGGTGAAGCGCGCCCGGCGCCTGCAACGCTTCCTCACCCAGCCCTTCCTGGTGACGGAGGCCTTCACCGGCCACGCCGGCGTCAGCGTGCCGCTGGCCGGGACCCTCAAGGGTTGCCGCGCCATCCTGGACGGCGAGGGTGACGACTGGGCGGAGGCGTCCTTCTTCATGACCGGCACGCTGGATCAGGTGCGCGCGCGGGAACAGGCGGGGAGGGCGTGATGGACCTCGTGATCACCACCCCGACCGCCGTCGCCGCCCGCGTGCCGGACGTCGTCCACCTGCGCGCCGAGGACGCCAGCGGCGGCTTCGGCGTCCTGCCCGGCCACGCCGACCTGCTGACCGCGCTCGGCATCTCGGTGGTGAGCTGGCGCTGCGCCGACGGGCGGGAGGGGCACTGCGCGGTGCACGGCGGCGTGTTCACGATCAGCGGCGGCGCGCGCATCGCGGTGGCGACGCGCGAGGCGGTGGTCGGCGACGACCTCGCGGCGCTGGAGCACGACGTGCTGGCCCGCTTCCGCCAAGCCCGCGAGGAGGAGGGGGAGGCGCGCACCGGCGCCCGGCGCATGCATCTGGCCGCGGTGCGCCACATCCTCGCATACCTCCGGCCCGAGCGGCGGCCGACCGGCCCGCTGCAGGGCGCCCGCGACGGTCTGGAGGAATCGCCATGACCGATCCCAACCACAACGGCCACCGCATGGCCGAGCCCGTCCGCCGCCGCCGCGAGCGGCGCGAGCGCTGGGTCAAGGAAGGCGAACGGCCGGTCGGCCGCAACCTCGCGCTGATCGGCGCGCTCGGCTGGCTGGTGGTGGCGCCGACGCTGGCCGGGCTGTTCGCCGGGCGCTGGCTGGACGGGCTGGCGGGCGGCGGGGTCTTCTGGACGGCCTCGCTGATCTTCGCCGGGGTGGCGGCTGGCGGCTGGCTGGCCTGGAAACGCATCGAGCAGGAGCGCTGAGCCATGGTCCTGCAGATCCTCCTTGGGCTATTCGCCGGCATCGGGCTGGGCTGCGCGTTCTTCCGCGGGCTCGCGCTGGGAACGCGGCTGACGCTGGCCGGCGACGCCAGACGGGCCGTCCCGCTGCACCTGCTGCGCCTCGGCGCCGCGGTGGCGGGCTTCACGCTGGCGGCGGCGTTCGGCGGGGCGGCGGCGCTGCTCGGCATGCTCGCCGGGTTCCAGGCCGCCAAGGAGATGGTGGTGCGGAGGGCGCCATGACCGAGTCCCCGCTCACCGCCCCCGTCGTCTTCGCGCTCGGCCCCGTGCCGGTGACGCTGCCGGTGGTCACCACCTGGGGGTTGATGGCCTTGCTGACCCTCGGCGCCGCGTTGGCGACGCGGCGGCTGACGGTGGAACGGCCGGGGCGGGTGCAGACGGTGCTGGAACTGATCGTCCAGACGCTGCAGAAGCAGATCGGCGAAACCATGCAGGCCGACGCCACGCCGTTTCTGCCGCTGCTCGGCACGCTGTTCCTCTTCCTCGCCACCGCCAACCTGTCCGGGCTGGTGCCGGGCCTGAAGGCGCCCACCGCCTTCATCGAGACCGCCGCGGCGCTGGCGCTGATCGTGCTGCTGGGCAGTCAGGTCTACGGCGTCCGGGCGCGCGGGCTGTGGGCGTATCTCAAGGGCTTCGCGCACCCCACCCCGGTGCTGCTGCCGCTCAACCTGCTGTCCGAGGTGACGCGGGCCTTCTCGCTGTCGGTGCGCCTGTTCGGCAACGTCATGAGCGGGGAGTTCGTCATCGCCATCGTGCTGTCGCTGGCCGGGCTGTTCGTGCCGGTGCCGCTGATGGCGCTCGAACTGCTGCTCGGCCTCGTGCAGGCGTACATCTTCACCATCCTCGCCGCGGTGTTCATCGGCGGCGCCGTCGGTTCCATCGAGAGGGGATAAGCCATGGACGTCCACGCCATCAGCATCCTGGGCGCGGTGATCGCCGTGTCGGTCGGGGCCATCGGCCCGGCGCTCGCCGAAGGCCGGGCGGTCGCCGCCGCCATGGAGGCCATCGCCCGCCAGCCGGAAGCGGCCAACACGCTGTCGCGCACGCTGTTCGTCGGCCTCGCCATGATCGAGACGATGGCGATCTACTGCCTCGTCGTGGCGCTGCTGCTGCTGTTCGCCAACCCGTTCGCCTGAGAGGCGCGCCATGCATGTCGACGGCTGGACGCTGCTTCTCCAGGCGGTCAACTTCCTGATCCTGGTGTGGCTGCTCCGCCATTTCCTGTACCGCCCGGTGCTGGCGGTGATCGCCGAACGGCAGGCCGCGACGGAGCGCGTGCGCACCCAGGCCGAGGCCATCCGGCAGGAGGCCGACGGGATGCGCCGCGGCCTGGAGGACGCCCGCGCCGGTCTCTCCGCCGAACGCGACCGCCTGCTCGCCGCCGCCCGTGCCGAGGCCGAGGCGGAGCGCACTGCACTGATCGACAAGGCGCGTGCTGATGCCGACCGCCTGCTCGCCGACGCCCGCGCCCGGCTGGAGGAGGAGCGCCGTCAGGCGCTCGCCGGGCTGCGCGGGCAGGCCGCGGCGCTCGGCGCGGATCTGGCCGGCCGGCTGCTGCTTGCCGCCGGAGGCGACGACGGCCGCTTCCTCGACGCCGCCTGCCGCAGCGTCGAGGGCTTGCCGGAGGCGCAGCGCCACGCCCTGGCCGGCGAGGAGACTCCGGCGCCGGTGCGCCTCGTGACGGCGGCCCCGCTCGACCCGGCGCCCTGGCGGACACGGCTGGCGGCGGCGCTCGGGCGGCCGGTGGCGCTGAGCCTCGCCGAGGATCCCGGCCTGATCGCCGGGGTTGAGCTGCACTTCCCGCACAGCGTGCTGCGCCATTCCTGGAAGCAGGCGCTGGCCGAGGCGACGGAGGAGCTGACCCGCGATGACGACGCTCACGCAAGCGCTTGACGCCTGGATCCCCGCGGCGGCGCGCCGGCTGGACGGCGTGCGGCCGGAGCCGCGGTTCGAGTTCGTCGGCCGCATCGTCTCGGTCGGCGACGGCATCGCGCGGGTGTCCGGCCTGCCGGAAACGCGGGCGGACGAGCTGCTGCTGTTCCCCGGCGGGGTGGCCGGGCTGGCGGTCGACCTGGACGGCGAGATCGGCTGCATCCTGCTGGGCGAGGACCGTCACCTGTCGGCCGGTGCCCCGGTGCACGGGACCGGCGCGGTGGTGCGGGTGCCGGTCGGGGACGCGCTGATGGGGCGGGTGGTCGACCCGCTCGGCCAGCCGCTCGATGGCGGGCCGCCGGTGCCGGCGGAGCGCCTGGATCCGGTGGAGCGTCCCGCCCCCTCCATCGCCGACCGCGCCGCGGTGAGCGAGCCGCTGCTGACCGGCACCGCCGTCATCGACGCGCTGTTCCCGCTGGGCCGCGGCCAGCGCGAGCTGCTGATCGGCGACCGCGCGGTGGGCAAGACGTCCATCGCGGTGGACGCCATCCTGAACCAGAAGGACGGCGACGTGTTCTGCGTCTACGCCGCGGTCGGCCAGAAGGCGTCGGGCGTGCGCGAGGTGATCGAGGCGGTGCGGCGGGGCGGGGCGCTCGGCCGCACGCTGTTCGTCGTCGCCCCGGCCGACGCGCCGCCGGGGCTGCAGTGGCTGGCGCCCTACACCGCCTTCACCATGGCCGAGCATTTCCGCGACGCCGGCCGGCACGCGCTGGTCATCGTCGACGACCTGACCAAGCACGCGGCCGTGCACCGCCAGCTCTCCCTGCTGCTGCGGCGCCCGCCGGGGCGCGAGGCCTATCCGGGCGACGTGTTCTACCTGCACTCCCGCCTGCTGGAGCGCGCCGCCAAGTTGTCGCCGGCCAGGGGCGGCGGCTCTCTGACCGCATTGCCGATCGCCGAGACGCAGGCCGGCAACCTCTCCGCCTACATCCCCACCAACCTGATCTCGATCACCGACGGGCAGGTCTACCTGGACGCCAAGCTGTTCTACGAGGGCCAGAAGCCGGCGGTGGACGTCGGCCGCAGCGTGTCGCGCGTCGGCGGCAAGGCCCAGCCGCCGGCGCTGCGCGCCCTCGCCGAGCCGTTGCGCCTGCAATACGCGCAGTTCCTGGAGCTGGAGGTGTTCACCCGCTTCGGCGGCATGGTGGACGAGAAGACCCGCGCCGCCGTGGCGCACGGCCAGCGCATGCGCGCCCTGCTGGCGCAACGCCATCTGAATCCGCAGCCGCTGGCCTTGCAGGTGGCGCAGCTGGCGGCGCTGTCCGGCGGCACGCTGGACACGCTGCCGGTGGAGGCGGTGCCGCGCTTCCGGGGCGCACTGGCGGCGCTGCTGGAGGCGCGGCCGGACGCCGACCCGAAGGCTCTGGTGCGCGAGGCGGCGGCCGGCCTGGGCAACAACGTTACCGGCTCCCTCCCTAACCCTCCCCCGCTTCGCGGTGGAGGGAACTCCGCCGCTTCGTCGGCAGCCCCCTCCACCGCGAAGCGGGGGAGGGATGGGGAGGGGGCAACCGATGCCTGAACGCCTCTCCGAGGTCGAAGCCCGCCGCGCCAGCGTCGAGGAGCTGGGCACGGTCACCGACGCCATGCGGTCGCTGGCCGCGGTGCGGCTGCAGCAGGCTTCGGCGATGCTGGCCGGCACCCGCACCTACGCCGAGGTGGTGGCCGGCGCGCTGGCGCAGGCGGTGGCGCTGCGGCGCGGTGCGCCCGGCCGCTGGCCGTCGCGCAACGGGCGGGGCCGCCCGGCGCTGGTGCTGTTCGCGCCGGAGCACGGATTCGTCGGCGCCTTCGCCGAGCGGCTGGCGGATGCCGCGCAGGCCGCCCCGCCGGACCACGCCCTGTGGGTGGTCGGCAGCCGCGGCGCGGCGCTGCTGGAGGAGCGCGGGCGCCCGGCCGACTGGGGGCTGCCGATGGCCACCCACACCGACGGCGTCACCTCCACCGCCCGCCGCATCGCCGAGGCGCTCTACCGCGCCGCCGCCGAGGACCGGCTCAGCCGGGTCGAGCTGCTGTACGGCCGCACCGTGTCCGGCGGTGCGCCGGAGCTGGTCCGCGAGGCGCTGCTGCCGCTCGACCTCGCGCGCGTTCCCGCGGTCGGCGGCGCGGTGCCGCCGCTGACCAACCTGCCGGCGGCCGAGCTGGTGGCGCATCTGGTGGACGAGTACGTCTTCGCCCTGCTGGTCCATGCCGCCATGGAGAGCTTCGCCGCCGAGAACGCGGCGCGGCTGCTGGTGATGATGGCGGCGCGCCAGAACATCGCGACGACGCTGGACACGCTGACCGGCATCGTCCGCCGCCTGCGGCAGGAGCAGATCACCACCGAGCTGATTGAACTGGCCACCGGCGCCGAGGCGCAGGCCGGCGGAACGCCGCATTAATCCTTCGCTCATCACTCCCGATGCACGCTCGGCCGGAGCAGTCGTCCCGGTCCGGACAGTTTCGTTCGCAGGATATCCTTGGCAAGGGATGATTGCTTTGCCCATGAAGGTCGCATGAGGCAAAATCGATTGGGCTGGAAGGGCGGGCAAGAGTGGAGCCGAACGTGCGCGACCTGAGTTCCAAGCGGCCGTCACGCTCCTGGCGGGGAGGGACCGCCGTCCTGCTGGCGGCCGGCCTGATGCTCGCCGATTCCGCGCACGCCGGGCGCTGGACGCAGGGGCCGGCCGAAGACCTCGACGAGACGCTGGCGCCGCCCCGCGCCGCGGCTGTGCGCCCGCCCGCGGCTTCAGCCGCGCCCGCCGTGTCGCTGCCGGCCGTCGCCGGCTGGGTCGGCGGCGTCGCCGGCGGGGTGGCCGGCTGGGTCGGCCAGACCGCGTCGAGCGCCGCCGCCACGGTGGGCGACGCCGCGGGCGCCGCGGGGGAGGCGGTCAGCCACCGCCTTGGCGTCACCGCCTCGGCGTTGCGGCAGTTCACCTGGGAGGTGGAGTACGTCTTCGGCATCAACGGCACGCCGGTCGCGCCGGTCCACGTGTCCGACGGCCCGCGCACGGCGATGGCGGACACGCTGGCCGCGGACGGCAAGGCCGCGCCCGCCTCGCCTGCGCCCGCCCCGCCTGCAGGCGAGCCCGCCGCCGCGCCGGCTCCCGCGCCTAGGGCTTCCGAGCCGAATCCGCCGGCGGAGCCGCCCCGGATCCGCGCCGCCGAACCACCCCCGGCCCCGACGCCCGCCCCGGCGCCCGAGCCGGTGGACACGCGCACGCTGGCCGGTCTGGCGCTCGACAAATCGCAGCGCCGCCCCGACGGCTCGTACTTCGTGCCGAAGCCGTTGCAGCGGCTGTTCGAGATCCGCACGCAGAAGGCCGACACCCGGCAGAGCGCGCTCACCGTGCGCCTGCCCGGCCGCATCGTCCCCGATCCCAACGCGCACGGCGACGTGGAGGCCAGCCTGCTCGGCCGCATCGAGCCGCCGCGCACCGGCTTCCCCGTCCTCGGCCAGACGGTGAAGCAGGGCGAGGTGCTGGGCTATGTCACCCCGGCGGTCGGCGTGGTCGACCGCAGCCAGGTGAAGCGCGAGGTCGCCCGCCTCACCAACGAGATCCGCATCGCCGCGGAAAGCCTTGAGATCCTGAAGCAATTCTGGTTCGTGCCGTTCCGCGACGGCAAGATCCTGCAGGCCGAGACCAAGCTGGACGGCCTGCGCCGCGAACGCGCCGCGCTGCTGCCGATGCTGCAGACGCAGGAGGTGCTGCGCGCCGCCAGCGACGGCGTCATCAGCCTGTCCAACGCCATCAACGGCCGCGTCGTCCACCCCGGCGAGAAGATCTTCGAGATCGTCAGCCCGCAGCGCCTGTGGATCGAGGCGGTGGCCGCCGATCCGGACATGGTCCGCGACGCCGCCGCCGGCATCTCCGCCCTGGCGGTGACGCCGGAGGGGCAGGCGCTCGACCTCACCTACATCGGCAGCGGCCTCGCGCTGCAGCAGCAGTCGGTGCCGCTGATGTTCCGCATCGACACGCCCATCGAAGGGCTGCGCGTCGGCCGGCCGGTCACCGTGACGGTCCGCAACCGCAACAAGCTCCAGCAGGGCATCCCGCTGCCGCGCGAGGCGCTGGTCGCCGATTCCAGCGGCGCCGAGCAGGTCTGGGAGCTGGTGGAGCCCGAGGTCTTCATGCCGCACACGGTCAAGACCGAGGTGCTGGACGGCCGCAACGTGCTGATCGTCGCCGGGGTCGAGCCCGGTGCCCGCATCGTCACCCGCGGCTCGCGCCTGTTGTCACAGCTTCAGTAAACCCGGCGGCGGCTAAAACGGACGCGGGGCAGGGGGAGAAGAAACGACATGACGAACACGAACGGTCCACTGCTCGCCCTGCTGGCGCTGCTGGCCCTGCTCACCGCCGGGGTTCCGGCGCGCGCCGAGGTGCCCGGCTCCGCCGCCCCGTTGCCGCGCGTCGCGCTGACGCTGGACAACGCCAGCGTGGTCGTCATCGCCGCGCACAAGAAGTTGTACGCCTTCCTCGACGGGCTCGACGACAACGCCCCGGTGCGCGGGGCCACGGTGCAGATCGCCACGGCGCGCACCACCCTGCCGCTTCAGGAGATCTCGCCGGGCATCTACGTCTCCGGCGCGTTCCTGCCGCCGGCCGTGCGCACGCCGCTGACGGTCAGTGTGGCCCTGGCCGGCACGACGGCGCGCGGCGCCGCCGACCTCGTCTTGTCCGAGGTGCCGGACTCGGGCTCCGCCGGTTCGTCGCGGCTGGGACTGAAGCTGTTCATCCTGGCGCTGGCGGCCGGCGCCGCGCTCGGTCTGTTCCGCTACCTGCGGCCGGGCGCGGCGTGGTGGCGGCCGGGGCGCGCGGCGTGACGGCGCGTTTCCTCGCTGCCCGGGAGTCGTAGCCCATGTTCCAGGCCCTCGTCGGCTTCAGCCTGCGCCAGCGGCTGTTCGTGTTCGTCGCCACGCTGCTGATGACCATCTGGGGCGTGTTCGTCGCCCGCGACATGCCCATCGACCTGCTGCCCGACCTGCACCCGCCCATGGTGACCATCGTCACCGAGGCGAGCGGCTTCGCGCCCGAGGAGGTCGAGCAGCTGATCACCCAGCCCCTGGAACTGGTGCTGAACGGCATGCCCGGCGTGTCGCGCGTGCGCAGCGCGTCGAGCCCCGGCTTCGCGCTGGTCTACGTCGAGTTCCAGTGGGGCACCGACCCCTACCGCAACCGCCAGCTGGTGACCGAGCGCATCGCCATGGCGCGCGAGCGGCTGCCGCAGGGCGCGGCGCCGCACCTTGCCCCACTGTCGTCGGTGATGGGCGTGGCCATGCAGATCGTGGTCAGCGGCCCCAACCTCGATCCCATGGCGCTGCGCGAGATCGCCGACTGGACGATCCGCCCGCGGCTGATGGCGGCGGAAGGCGTGTCGCAGGTTTACGTGGTGGGCGGCGACGTCCGGCAGTTCCGCTTCACCCCCAACCCGGGCGCCATGAACTCGCTGGGCATCTCGCTGGCCCAGGTGGAGCAGGCGCTGACCGCCTTCGGCGCCAACAGCAGCGGCGGCTTCAACGACCTGTTCAACACTGAGTTCATCATCCGCAACGTCGCCCGCAGCCGCAGCCTGGACGACATGCGCAACCTCGTCGTCTCCTACCGCGAGAGCCGGCCGGTGCTGCTGAGCCAGGTCGGCGAGGTGAGCTTCGCCGCCAAGGTGAAGCGTGGCGAGGGCAGCTTCAACGGCGCGCCCGCCGTGCTGATGTCGGTGCTGAAGCACCCCTCGGCCAACAGCGTCCGCCTCGCCGCCGAGGTGGAGGAGGTGCTGCGCGGCCTCGCCCCGTCGCTGCCCCAGGGCGTGCGCGCCGACCGGGTGTCGTACAGCCAGGCCGACCTGATCAGCGCCTCGATCCACAACGTCGAGGACGTGCTGCGCGACGCCATCATCATCGTCGCCGTGGTGCTCGCCGCCTTTTTGATGAGCGTGCGTACCACCGCCATCTCGCTGCTGGCGATCCCGGTGTCGCTGATCGTGACGGTGCTGGTGCTTCATCTGATGGGCGCCAGCATCAACACCATGACGCTCGGCGGCATCGCCATCGGCATCGGCCAGCTGGTGGACGATTCCGTGGTGTACGTGGAGAACATCCTGCGCCGCCTCGGCGAGAACCGCCGCCGCACCCGGCCGCTGGAGGTGATGCACGTCATCCTCCGGGCGTCGAACGAGGTGCGCTCGGGCATCCTCTACGCCACCGCCATCGTGGTGCTGGTGTTCCTTCCGCTGTTCGCCATGCCGGGCGAACAGGGGCGGCTGTTCGGCCCGCTGGGCATCGCCTACATCGTCTCGATCTTCGGCAGCCTGCTGGTGTCGGTGACGGTCACCCCGGCGCTGTGCGCCTACCTGCTGCCGAACATGAAGCGGCTGGACGAATCGCACGACGGCCGGCTGATCAAGGCGCTGAAGGGCTGGAACGCCCGGGCGCTCGGCTGGGCGCTGGACAACCCGCGCCGGCTGCTGGGCATCGCCGGCGGGCTGGTGCTCGCGTCGGCGCTGGCGCTGCCGCTGCTGCCGCGCTCCTTCCTGCCGGCGTTCAACGAGGGCACGCTGTACGTCCAGCTGCTCAACCGGCCCGGCATCTCGCTGGCGGAATCGAGCCGCATCGGCGCGCTGGCCGAGGACATCATCATGCAGGTGCCGGAGGTGGTCAGCGTCGCCCGCCGCACCGGCCGCAACGAGGACGACGAGGACGCCGATCCGGTCAACAGCTCGGAATTCCCGATCCGCGTGCGCCTCGACGGCCGCTCGCGCGCCGATGTGATCGAGGACATCCGCACCCGGCTGTCGGTGCTGCCGGTGGAGCTGACGGTGACGCAGTTCCTCACGTCCCGCATGGAGGTGGCGCAGAACGGCGTGCGCGGCGCCATCGTGCTGAAGATCTTCGGCGAGGATCTCGGAACGCTGCGGGTGCTCGCCTCGACCTTCCGGCAGAAGCTCGATTCCGTGCCGGGGCTGAAGGACCTGCTGGTCGAGCAGCAGGTGCAGGTGCCGCAGATCCGCATCACCATCGACTACGAGCGGGCCAAGCTGTTCGGCGTCACCCCGGCGCAGCTGGCGCAGGCGCTGGAGAGCCTGTCGAACGGCCGCACCGTGTCACAGGTGATCGACAACGGCCGCCGCTTCGACGTGGTGCTGAAGCTGTCCGACGCCGACCGCACGCCGGAGACGCTGGCGCAGATGCGCATGGCGACGCCGGCCGGCTATGTGTCGCTGTCCTCGGTAGCCACCGTCGTCAACGGGTCCGGTCCCAACCAGATCATGCGCGAGAGCGGCATGCGCCGCATCGTGCTGACCACCAACACCGACGGCTCCGACATGGCGGCCATCGTCAAGCGCATCCGCGAGGTGGTTGCGGCGACGCCGCTGCCCCAGGGTTACACCACCTCGCTGGAAGGCAGCTTCCGGCAGGAGGAGGAGAGCCGCATGGTGATGGCCGGGCTGTGCGCCATCTCCATGGCGCTGGTGTTCCTGGTGCTGTACCAGCGCTACCAGTCGGTGGTGCTCAGCCTGATCATCATGGCCAACATTCCGCTGGCGCTGATCGGCTGCGTCATCGCGCTGGTGGCGTTCGGGCAGGACCTCAGCCTCGCCGCGATGATCGGCTTCATCGCGGTGACCGGCGTGGCGGTGCGCAACGGCGTCCTCAAGATCAGCCACTTCATCAACCTGGCCCTGCACGAGAGCGTGCCGCCCGGCCGCACCCTCATCCTGCGCGGCTGCGAGGAGCGGCTGACGCCGGTGCTGATGACCGCGCTGTCGGCCGGTCTGGCGCTGATCCCGCTGCTGTTCACCTCCGACGCGCCGGGTACGGAGATCCTGCACCCGGTGGCGGTGGCGATCTTCGGCGGGCTGATCAGCTCGACGCTGCTCGACACGCTGACCACGCCGGTGCTCTTCCAGTGCTTCGGCCAGGAGGCGCTGAGCCGCCTGCAGTTCGCCGCCGAGGGCGAGCTGGCCCATGAAACCTTCTGATCAAACCTTCTGACGCCGCGCGAGGCCCGCCATGGAACCGTCCCTGACCGCCCTGATCGTCGCCGGTTCGATTCTCGGCACCGTCGCGCTCGACATCGGCGTGAACACGCTGCAGAACTGGTACGACACCTTCTACGCCGACGCGTTCTGGTCGGGCCACCAGATCAGCCCGGAGCTGCAGGCGCAGCTCGCCCGCGAAGAGGCGGAGATCGACCGTCTGATCCGCGACGGCGAGTTCACCGGCGACGAGACGGCGCAGCAGCCGTAGGGCGCCCCCTCCCTCGCCTCCGGCGGGGGAGGGAGGGACCCAGGCAAAGCCTGGGAGGGTGGGGGCAGCGGCGTACACAAGAATACGCCCGCCACCTTCACCGTTGCCCCCACCTTCCCGCGCCTGCGGCGCGGGCCCCTTCCTCCCCCAGCGGGGCTGGGGGAGGCATCGCGTGCACCGTCACCCCGCCTCGCCGCGGGCGATGGTCATCGCCTGCTGGAGGACCTCCATGTCGCCGATGTGGTTGGCGAGCAGCAGGATCAGCTTGGCGTTGACCTTGGCGCTCTGCTCCGGCGTCAGGTCGCGGTGGGTCTCGATCAGCGCCTCGTAGAAGGCGTCGGGGCTGGCGAAGCGGTTCTCGGTGATGAGCTGGGCCATGGGTGCGAAATCCTGATCAGAGGCCGATGGCGCGGGTCAGCGCGGCGGTGGTCCGGGCGGCGTCGAAGCGGCGCCAGCGGGCCGCCACGTGCTGGTCGGGGCGGAACAGGTAGGCGGTGCCGGGCTGGGCGTCGTACCGCTCGCGGAAGCGGCCCTTGCAGTCCACCGCGGTGCCGGGGGCGCCGGTGCGGCGGTCGGTGACCACGATCCACGTCACCGGGATGCGTCCGCGGGTCTGCTGGTCCATGGCGTCCGCCACGTCGGCCGGCACCGGGTCGGACCCGGCGTAGTAGACACCGACGAAGCTGCCGCCCAGCCGATCGATCAGCCAGCCGGCGTCGCCGTCGGCGAACTCCAGCGGCGCGTCGGTGGCCGGCGCGCCCGGCACCATGGCGCCCTGGAAAACGTCCTCGTCCGGCGTGTTGAGGCGGCTGTCGGTGTAGGTGGTCGGCGTGGAGAGCCGGCCGCTGTTGACCAGCGAGCGGGCGAAGGGCTGCGTCGCCGCCAGCTCCAGCGCCGCGTCGCGGAAGGTGCGGCTGACCTCGCTCTTCGGCGTGATGAAGTCGGTGGAGCGGGTGGAGTTCAGCAGATTCTCCTTGGCGGCGGCGACGCGCTCGTCGGAATAGGTGTCGAGCAGGCTGTCCGGCGCCACGCCGTCCATGACCAGTTTGAGCTTCCAGACGAGGTTGTCGGTGTCCGGCACGCCGGAGTTGGCACCGCGCGCGCCGAACGGCGAGACCTGATGCGCCGCGTCGCCGGCGAAGAACACGCGGCCGTGGCGGAAGTTCTCCAGGCGGCGGCACTGGAAGGTGTAGACGGAGACCCACTCCAGATCGAACTCGGTCTTCTCGCCCAGCATGGCCTTCAGGCGGGGGATGACGCGCTCGGGCTTCTTCTCCTCCTCGGGATCGGCGTTCCAGCCCAGCTGGAAGTCGATGCGCCAGACGTTGTCGGCCTGCATGTGCAGCAGCGTCGACTGCTTCGGGTGGAAGGGCGGGTCGAACCAGAACCAGCGCTCGGCCGGGAAGTCGGCCTTCATCACCACGTCGGCGATCAGGAAGCGGTCCTGGAACACCTGCCCGACGAAGTCCAGGCCCAGCATCTTGCGGATCGAACTCTTGGCGCCGTCGCAGGCGATCAGCCAGTCGGCCTCCAACTGGTAGACGCCGTCCGGCGTCTCGGCCTGGACCACCACGCGGCCGTCCTCGTCCTTGACGCTCAACGCCTTGGTCTTCCAGCGGATGTCGACCAGCCCGGTCTTCATCGCGTCGTCGATCAGGTACTCCTCCAGATAGTATTGCTGGAGGTTGATGAAGGCGGGAATCTTGTGGTCCGGCTCCGGCAGCAGGTCGAACTGGTAGACCTGGGAGTCGCCGTGGAAGACCTTGCCCACCTTCCACACCACGCCCTTGTCGATCATCCGCTTCGACGAGCCGAGGCGGTTCCACACCTCCAGCGCGCGCTTGGCGTAGCACACGGCGCGGCTGCCGATGGACACGGTGTCGTCGTCGTCGAGCACCACCACCGGCACGCCGCGCCGGGCGAAGTCCAGCGCCGCGGTCAGGCCGATCGGGCCGGCGCCGACGATGACCACCGGATGCCGCTTCACCGTGCCGGTGCGCTGCTCCTCCGATGGCCGGTAGGGAAAGGTGGGGTATTGGTAGGTGGACAGCATGGCGTTCCCTCAGGATGTTTGTTTTGAACTTTTCTCGGACAGCCGGCGCATTCCCTTTCCGTCATCCCCGCCTTCGCGGGGATGACGGAAAGGGGAGGTTCAGGCCAGTCCTTTCATTCGCGATAGTTTCATTCGCAATTATATAGGCCGAAGAAAGCCCTGCCGCGCAAACGGCGGGGCCGGTTCCTCAGGCCTTCGGCCGCAGGTCGCGCACGCGCTTGGCCTTGCCCTGCGAGCGCTCGATGGTGCCGGGATCGACCACCTCGACGGCGGTTGAGATGCCGATGAAGGACTTGATGTGGTGGCGGAGATCCTTGGCCTGCTCGGCGCGCCCGCGGCCGTGGCTGGTCGGGGCGGTCTCGACGCGCACCGCCAGCTCGTCCATGTAGCCGTCGCGGGTCACCACCAGCTCGTAGTGCGGGGCCAGCGTCGGGTCCTTGCAGATGATCTCCTCGATCTGCGTCGGGAAGACGTTGACGCCGCGGATGATGAGCATGTCGTCGGAGCGGCCGGTGATCTTGTCGATGCGCCGCATGCTGCGCGCCGTCGGCGGCAGCAGCCGCGTCAGGTCGCGCGTGCGGTAGCGGATCATCGGCAGCCCCTCCTTGGTGAGCGTGGTGAACACCAGCTCGCCGTACTCGCCGTCCGGCAGCACCGCGCCGGTGAGGGGGTCGATGATCTCCGGGTAGAAGTGGTCCTCCCAGATCACCGGGCCGTCCTTGGTCTCGACGCATTCGTTGGCGACGCCGGGGCCCATGATCTCGGACAGGCCGTAGATGTCCACCGCGTCGATGCCGAAGCGGCGCTCGATCTCGCCGCGCATGGCGTTGGTCCACGGCTCGGCGCCGAAGATGCCGATGCGCAGCGCCGTTTCCCAGGGGCGCAGGCCCTGCCGTTCCATCTCCTCGGCGATGTTCAGCATGTAGGACGGCGTCACCATGATGATGTCCGGCTGGAAGTCGCGGATCAGCTGGACCTGCTTCTCCGTCTGCCCGCCGGACATGGGGATGACCGTGCAGCCCAGCCGCTCGGCGCCGTAGTGCGCGCCCAGGCCGCCGGTGAACAGGCCGTAGCCGTAGGCGATGTGCACCTTGTCGCCGCGCCGGCCTCCGGCCGCGCGGATCGAGCGGGCGACCAGCCCGGCCCACATGTCGATGTCGTTCTGGGTGTAGCCGACCACCGTCGGCCGTCCGGTGGTGCCGGAGGAGGCGTGGATGCGCACGATCTCGGTCAGCGGCACGGCGAACATGCCGTAGGGGTAGGTCTGCCGCAGGTCGTCCTTCACGGTGAAGGGGAACAGCGCCAGGTCCTTCATCTCCTTCAGGTCGCCGGGATGCACGCCGGCCTTCTGGCACTTGGCGCGGTAGTGCGGGACGTTGGCGTAGGTGTGCTGGATCGACCACTTCAGCCTTGAGAGCTGCATCGCCGTGATCTCGTCGCGGCTGGCGGTCTCGTAGTGGTCGAGCTCATGCCGGAGCGGCGTGTTGAGCATGTACATGGCGTTCCTCCCACAGAATGCCGTCTTTATCGTTGCGAGCGCGCGCCCCTTTTGCGGGGTTCTCAGACGCGCTCGATCAGCATGGCGATGCCCTGGCCCACGCCGATGCACATGGTGCACAGGGCGAGCTTGGCTTGTCTATCACACAATTCGTATATGGATGTTCCGACCAACCGCGCACCGCTGGCCCCCAGCGGATGGCCGAGCGCGATGGCGCCGCCGTTCGGGTTGACGTGCTCCGCGTCGTCCGGCAGCCCCAGCTCGCGCAGCACCGCGAGGCCCTGGGCGGCGAACGCCTCGTTCAGCTCGATCACGTCGATCCGGGACAGCGCGATGCCCGTGCGCTCCAGCAGCTTTTTCGTGGCCGGGGCCGGGCCGATGCCCATGATCCGCGGTGGCACGCCGGCCACCGCCATGCCGACCACGCGGGCGCGCGGCGTGAGGCCGTAGCGGCGCACCGCCGCCTCCGACGCCACCAGCAGGGCCGCCGAACCGTCATTGACGCCCGACGCGTTGCCGGCGGTGACCGTGCCGTCCGGGCGGACGATGGGCTTCAGCTTGGCCAGCATCTCCAGCGTGGTGTCGGCGCGCGGGTGCTCGTCGCGGTCGACAATGGTGTCGCCCTTGCGCCCCTTGACGGTGACCGGGACGATCTCCCGGGCGAAGCGGCCGGCTTCCTGGGCACGCGCCGTGCGCTGCTGGCTGCGCAGGGCGAAGGCGTCCTGGTCGGCGCGGCTGACGCCGAAGTCCTGCGCGACGTTCTCCGCCGTCTCGGGCATGGAGTCGATGCCGTGCAGCTCCTTCATGCGCCTGTTCACGAAGCGCCAGCCGATGGTGGTGTCGTACACCGCGTTGTCGCGGCTGAACGGGCCTTCCGCCTTCGGCATGACGAAGGGGGCGCGGGTCATGCTCTCGACGCCGCCGGCGATGACCAGATCGGCCTCGCCGGCCTTGATGGCGCGCGCGGCGATGCCCACCGCGTCCATGCCCGACCCGCACAGGCGGTTCACGGTGGTGCCCGGCACGTCCACCGGCAGCCCGGCCAGCAGCGCCGCCATGCGGGCGACGTTGCGGTTGTCCTCGCCGGCCTGGTTGGCGCAGCCGTAGACCACGTCGTCCACCGCCGCCCAATCCACCCCCGGGTTGCGCTCCATCAGCGCCTTGATCGGCACGGCGGCCAGCTCGTCGGCGCGCACCGCCGACAGGGCGCCGGCGTAGCGGCCGATGGGGGTGCGGATCGCGTCGCAGAGATAGGCTTCGGTCATGGCTCTCACTCCGGCAGCGCGACGACCGCGCCCTTCACGGTGGCCGACATGCCGCGGAAGATCCCCACGGTCGCGCCGTCCTGGTTGGTGACGATGCAGTCGTAGACGCCGTTGCGGCCCTTGCGGTGCACCTCGCGGCACTCGGCCGTCAGCGTGTCGCCGAGCCGGCCGGGCGCCGGGTAGCTGATGTGGCACGACGCGGCGACGGTCGCCTCGTTGTTGGCGTTGCAGGCGTAGGCGAAGGCGGTGTCGGCCAGGGTGAAGGTCATGCCGCCGTGGCAGGTGTGGTGGCCGTTCACCATGTCCTTGCGCACGGTCATGCTCATGCGGGCATAGCCCGGCGCGATCTCCAGCAGCTCGATGCCGTGCGCGTGGGCGCAGTAGTCGCGCTCGTACATGCCGCGGCCGACGGCGTCGGCGATGTGCTGCGGCGAGTGGTCAGCCATGGAATCCCGTTCCTCCAAAATCTTTCTTGGCCCAGACTTTGCGGCGGATCAGCGCCGATGTGCGGTAGCGGTCCTCGCCGTAGGTGGAGGCCAGCGCGTCGAGCACCGCGGCGACGCGGCCGATCCCGATGCGCCCGGCCCAGGCGAGCGGACCCAGCGGGTAGTTGACGCCCTTGGTCATGGCGGTATCGACGTCGGCGGCGCTGGCGACGCCGTGCAGCACGGCGTCCGCCGCCTCGTTGGCGAGCATGGCGACGGTGCGCATGACCACGAGCCCCGGCGCGTCGTCCAGCACCGACACCGTCTTGCCAAGCGACTGGAGATAGCCGACGGCCGTCCGCAGCGCGTCGGGCGAGGCCTGGTCGGCCGCGGCGACGGCGAGGCGCGGCGCCGTGGCGTAATCGAGGGCCAGATCGAACAGCACGAGGTCGGCGATGCCCTCCTCGGCGGCCCGCCGGGTGGCGCTGCGGCCGTCGGTCAGCGCCAGCGTGACGCCGTCCACCACCAGCCGGCCGGACGCCAGCTCGCCCTCGATCCGCCGCGGGGCGGGGCCGGGTTCGGCGGTGTGGGGCTGGGGCAGCTCGGGGTCGGGGGCGTAGCGGTAGAAGCCCTGCCCGGTCTTGCGGCCGAGCCGCCCGGCCTCCACCAGCTCCTGCTGGACCAGCGAGGGCTGGAAGCGCGGGTCGCCGAAATAGGCGCGGTGCACCGAACTGGTCACCGCGAAGTTCACGTCGTGGCCGATCAGGTCCATCAGCTCGAACGGCCCCATGCGGAAGCCGCCGGACTCGCGCATCACAGCGTCGAGCGTCGCCGGGCTGCCGGCGCCCTCCTGGAGGAGGCGCAGCGCCTCGGCGTAGAAGGGGCGGGCGACGCGGTTGACGATGAAGCCGGGCGTCGAGCGCGCGTGCACCGGCGCCTTGCCCCAGGCCTTCGCGGTGTCGAACAGCGTCTCGGCCACGGCGGGATCGGTGGCGACGCCGCGGATCACCTCCACCAGCGCCATCAGCGGCGCCGGGTTGAAGAAATGCATCCCCGCGAAGCGCTCCGGCCGCTCCAGGGCCGCCGCGATGGCGGTGATGGGCAGCGACGACGTGTTGCTGGCGAGGATCGCGTCGGGGCGGACGACCGCCTCCACCTCCTTGAACACCGCCTGCTTGACGGCGAGATCCTCGACGATGGCCTCGACCACCAGCGCGGCGTCGCCGAGCTCCGCCGCGCCGGAGACCGGCGTCAGGCGCGCCACGACGGCGTCGCGCTCGCCGGCCGCCAGCTTGCCCTTCTCCACCAGCTTGCCCAGAGCGCGGGCGATGCCCTGCACGGCCGCCGCGGCGGCGCCAGGGCGGCTGTCGAGCAGCAGCACCGGGTGCCCGGCCTGTGCCGCCACTTGGGCGATGCCCTGTCCCATGGCGCCGCAGCCGATCACGGCCACCGGCGCCGAACGGTCGAGCGCGGCCATCAGCGCCCCTCGAAGTTCGGCGCGCGCTTGGCGACGAAGGCGGCGACGCCCTCCCGGTAATCGTGGCTGCGCCCGGCCTCGCGCTGCAAATCGCGCTCCAGGTCGAGCTGCTGGTCCAGCGTGTTGGTCGCCGACTCCCGGATCGCCTTCTTGATGAAGGCGAGGCCCTTGGTCGGCTGCGTCGCCAGATGGCGGGCGAGCTTGCTCGCCTCGTCCATCAGCGCGGCGTCGTCCACCGCCTTCCAGATCATGCCCCAGGCCTCGGCCTGTTCGGCGCCGATCTTGTCGCCGAGCATGGCGAGCGCCATGGCGCGCGCGGTGCCGACGAGGCGCGGCAGGATCCAGGTGCCGCCCGAATCCGGCACCAGCCCGATCTTGCAGAACGCCTGGATGAAACTGGCCGAGCGCCCCGCCAGCACGATGTCGCAGGCGAAGGCGAGGTTGGCGCCCGCCCCGGCGGCGACGCCGTTCACCGCGCAGACCACCGGCATCGGCAGATCGCGCAGCGCGCGGACCAGCGGGTTGTAATTGGATTCGAGCGACTGGCCGAGATCCGGCGTCTCCGCTCCCGGCGCCACCGCGCGGTCGGACAGATCCTGCCCGGCGCAGAAGCCGCGGCCGGCACCCGTCAGCAGCAGGCAGCGCACCGAGGGATTGGCGCGGATCGCCGCCAGCGCGTCGCGCAGCTCGGCGTGCATCTCGCTGGTGAAACTGTTCAGCCGGTCGGGCCGGTTCAGCGTCAGGGTGGCGACACCGTCGCCCACCTCCAGCCGGATCGTGGCGTAGGTCATAGCGTTTCCAATCCCCATAGGCGCCGCTTTTGTGCGGCTTTCTTGGTCCGGAAGGCGGTGCGGCCGCCCTTCAATGAGATACAGTTTATCGCTTGTATCACAAAATTCCGTATCGCAAAAAGCGGATTTTCGTATAGGGTGGCGCGACCGGTGCGGACCACCACCTGCGGCGCCATGGCGGACATCCTGATCATCGTTGGAACGGAAGGCGGAAACGCCCGCTTCGCGGCGGAAGCGGCGGGCGAGGCGCTGTCCACCAAAAGACACGCTGTCGAGCTGACTTTCGGGTCGGAGCGTATCGCGAACACGCTCGACCGGTCCCGGCCGCTGCTGGTCTGCACCTCCACCTACGGCTACGGCGACCTGCCGGAGAATCTGGCGCCCTTCGTGCGCCGCGTCGGCGTGCTGCGGCCGGACCTGCGCGGGCTGCCCTACGGGGTGATCGCGCTCGGTGATCGCACCTACACGGAGACCTTCTGCATGGCTGGGCGGCGCGTCGACGCGCTGCTGGCCGAACTGGGCGGCCGGCGGCTCGGCCCCCGGCTGGAGATCGACACCTGCGCCGACCCGCTGCCCGACACGGCGGCGCAGGCGTGGGCGAGCGAATGGGCGTCGCTGCTCGACGCCGAACAACAACGAACGCACCTGTGTGGAGGAAAAGATGACGCCCCAAGAGCTTTTTGAGCGGCACCGCGCGACGCTGGAGCAGGCGGTCGCCACCGCCCGCTCGCGCGGCTACTGGTCGCCGTTCCCGGAGATGCCGAGCCCGCGCGCCTACGGCGAGACCGCCGCGGCGGACGGCGAGGTCGCCTACAAGGCGCGCCTCGACGCGCCGTTCGCGCTGCCCGGCCAGCCGGCGGGGAAGGGCGCGGTGGGCGGCGAGCGCTCGCCCTTCGGCCCGGTGCTCGGCGTCACCTATCCGGAGGTCGACATCGACGCGGTGCTGGCGGCGGCGAAGGCCGCCATGCCGGCGTGGCGCAAGGCCGGGCCGGACGGCCGCGCCGGCGTCTGCCTGGAGATCCTCACCCGCCTCAACCGCCGCTCGTTCGAGATCGCGCACGCGGTGATGCACACCACCGGGCAGGCCTTCATGATGGCCTTCCAGGCCGGCGGCCCGCACGCCCAGGACCGCGGCCTGGAGGCCGTCGCCTACGGCTGGAAGGCGATGACCGACCAGGTGCCCGCCGCCCGCTGGGAGAAGCCGCAGGGCAAGAACCTGCCGCTGGTCATGGACAAGCGCTTCGAGGTCGCCGGCCGCGGCGTCGCCCTGATGATCGGCTGCGCGACGTTCCCGACCTGGAACGGCTACCCCGGCCTGTTCGCCAGCCTCGTCACCGGCAACGCCGTGGTGGTCAAGCCGCACCCCGCCGCCATCCTGCCGCTCGCCATCACCGTGGAGATCGCCCGCGACGTGCTGCGCGAGGCCGGCTTCGACCCGAATCTCGTCACCCTGGTCGCCGACCGCGCCGAGGCGCCCGTCACCAAGGACCTGGCGCTGCGCCCGGAGATCGCGCTGATCGACTTCACCGGCTCGTCGGAGTTCGGCAACTGGCTGGAGGAGAACGCCCGCAACGCCCAGGTCTTCACCGAGAAGGCCGGCGTCAACACCGTGATCATCGATTCCACCGACGACCCGAAGGGCATGGTGCGCAATCTGGCGTTCTCGCTCAGCCTCTATTCCGGCCAGATGTGCACGACGCCGCAGGTGATCTTCGTGCCGAAGGACGGCATCCAGGCCGGTGCTGCCCGCATGTCGTTCGACGAGGTGGCGCAGGCGCTGGCCGGCGGGGTGGACAAGTTCCTCTCCGACCCCGAACGCGCGGTCGAGGTGCTGGGCGCCATCCAGTCCGACGCCACGCTGAAGCGGCTGGAGGACGCGGCATCCCTCGGCCCGGTGGCGCTGGCGTCGAAGGCGATCGCGCACCCCGCCTATCCGGAGGCGCGCGTGCGCACGCCGCTGCTGCTGGTGCTCGACGCCAAGGACGAGGCGGTGTACGGGCGCGAGCTGTTCGGCCCGATCGCCATGCTGGTCAAGGTGGACAGCACCGCCGACGCGCTCGCCCGCGCCGCCGCGCTGGTGAAGGGCAAGGGGGCGCTCACCGCCGCGCTGTACTCCAGCGACCCGGCGGTGATCGCGGCGGCCGAGGACGCCTTCGTCGACGCCGGCGTGGCGCTGTCGGTGAACCTGACGGGTGGCGTGTTCGTCAACCAGTCGGCGGCGTTCAGCGACTTCCACGGCACCGGCGCCAACCCGGCCTGCAACGCCGCGCTGTGCGATCTGGCCTTCGTTGCCAACCGCTTCCGCGTCGTGCAGAGTCGCGTCCCGGCCCCGGTCCCGGCGGCCGCCGCGTAAGGGAGCCATCATGCCCAACGGCCTGCGCCCGCGCGTCTACGCCATCGACGGCGTGACGCCGGTCATCGACCCCACCGCCTTCGTCCACCCCTCGGCCGTGCTGATCGGCGACGTGGTGGTGGGGCCGCGCTGCTACGTCGGCCCCTGCGCCAGCCTGCGCGGCGACTTCGGCCGCATCGTGCTGGAGGAGGGCGCCAACGTGCAGGACAACTGCACCGCGCACGCCTTCCCGCAGCTCGACGTGATCGTCCGGGTGAACGGCCACGTCGGGCACGGCGCGGTGCTGCACGGCTGCGTGGTGGAGCGCAACGCGCTGGTCGGCATGAACGCCGTGGTGATGGACGGGGCGGTGATCGGCGAGTCGGCCATCGTCGCCGCCTGCACCTTCGTCAAGGCCGGCTTCCAGGTGCCGCCGCGCACCCTGGTGGCCGGCACCCCGGCGAAGCTGCTGCGCGACCTGTCCGATGACGAGATCGCCTGGAAGGCGGAGGGGACGCGCGAGTACCAGCGCCTGACCCTGCGGTCGCTGGCCACCATGGTGGAGTGCGACCCGCTGGAGGCGCCGGAGCCGGACCGCGGCCGCGTGGACGCGGGCGTGGTGGAGCCTCTGCACAAGGTGAAGGGGCGATAGCGTATAAGCCCTCCCCCGCCTCCGGCGGGAGAGGGGTGGGTGGGGGCTACCGCGTATCAGGCAGGCCGCTGCCCCCACCCTGACTCTCCCCCAGCGGGGCTGGGGGAGGCGATGATGCCAAAATGTCCGCCTGGACCTGCAGCTTCGCCAGCAACCGGTCGAGCATCGCCGCCTCGGCCGGGTCCAGCACGCTGGTGATGCGCGTCTCGTAAGCCAGCGCCAGCGGCGCGATCTCCGTGTAGATGGCCAAGCCCCGCGCGGTCAGCGTCAGGTCGGCGCGGCGACGGTCGCGATCGCCGGTCTCGCGCAGGATCAGGCCGGATTCCAGCATGCGGCTGATGGCGCGGCTGACCTGCACCCGCTCCATCGCCGTGGCGGCGGCCACCTCGCCGGCGCTCATGGTGCGGCCGGAGCCGAGCACGGCGATCACCCGCCATTCCGGGATGGTGATCCCGAACCGCGTCTCGTACAGCCGCGCCACCGTGTGGCTGATCGTGTTGGACAGCACCGACAGCCGGTAGGGCAGAAAGCGCGCGAGATTGAGGTCGGACGTCGTCATGCCGGCCATCGTGCCCGGGATTTTTCCGTTTGCAATTGTTTCAGATGAAACTATCTTGACCGCAGGCTCAGGCCATAACGATACAAAATGGGAGAAGCGCCATGAAGAATTGGATCGGGTTCCCGCGGGTGGAGGGCGTGGCGACGCGTCAGGCGCACGTCGCCCTGCCGCCGGGCACCTATGAGCGCGAGGTGGGGCGCGAGGGGTTCTTCGGCCCGGCCACGCAGATCCACCACACCCACCCGCCGACCGCGTGGGAGAGCTGGGAGGGCGACCTGCGCCCGCGCGCGTTCGACACCGTGAAGGCGGCCGAGATGCAGGCCAGCCCGTTCGACGCCTACCGGCTGTTCGGCAACGGCGCCACGCAGGTGCGGTTCTGGCGCTTCAAGGGCAAGATGGACCATCTGGTCCGCAACGCCGACGGCGACGAGCTGCTGTTCTTCCACCAGGGCGGCGGCCACCTCTATTGCGACTACGGCCACATGGAGGTGCATGAGGGCGACTACGTGATCCTGCCGCGCTCCACCGCGTGGCGGCTGGAAAGCGATACGCCGGTCGGCGTCCTGATGATCGAGGCGACGAACGACGCCTACCAGTTGCCCTACAAGGGCCTCGTCGGCAACCACGCCATCTTCGACGAGGCGATGCTGGAGGCACCGCGCATCGACGACGCCTTCAACGCCCAGAAGGGCGAGCAGCGCACCACCATCCGCATCAAGCGCAACGACCGCCTGTCGGCCGTCACCTTCCCGTTCAACCCGCTGGACGCGGTGGGCTGGCACGGCAACCTCGCCCCGGTGCGGCTGAACTGGCGCGACATCCGCCCGCTGATGAGCCACCGCTACCACCTGCCGCCCAGCGCGCACTGCACCTGGGTGTCCAGCCGCTTCATCATCTGCACCTTCGTGCCGCGGCCCATCGAGTCCGATCCCGAGGCGCTGAAGCTGCCCTACTACCACTCCAACGACGACTACGACGAGGTGCTGTTCTACCACCGCGGCCAGTTCTTCTCGCGCGACAACATCCACCCCGGCATGATCACGTATCACCCCGCCGGCTTCCCGCACGGCCCGCACCCGAAGGCCTTCGAGGTCGCGCAGAAGTACGAGCGCAAGGAGACCGACGAGGTTGCGGTGATGCTCGACACCCGCGACCCGCTGACGGTCCTGGGGGACTTGGAGAAGGTCGAGTGGGCGGGCTACGTCGATTCCTGGAAGGCGAAGCCGTGAAGCTGGCGACGCTGAAGCGGGGCGGGCGCGACGGCACTCTGGTCGTCGTGTCCCGCGACCTCGCCCGCTGCCGCGCGGTGCCGGAGATCTCCGGCACCCTGCAGCAGGCCCTGGACGACTGGACCGAGGCCGCCCCGCGGCTGGAGGCGGTCTACCGCGCGCTCAACGCCAGCGAGGCGTACGGACACCCCTTCGACCAGGGGGCCTGCGCCTCGCCGCTGCCGCGCGCCTACCAGTGGTGCGACGGCTCGGCCTACGTCAACCACGTGGAGCTGGTGCGCAAGGCGCGCGGCGCCGAGATGCCCGCGAGCTTCTGGACCGACCCGTTGATGTACCAGGGCGGCTCCGACAGCTTCCTCGGTCCCCGCGACCCGATCCCGGCGGGCAGCGAGGACTGGGGCATCGACTTCGAAGCGGAGGTGGCGGTCGTCACCGGCGACGTGCCGATGGGCGTGCCGGCGGAGCGTGCCGGCCCGTACATCCGGCTGCTGATGCTGGTCAACGACGTCAGCTTGCGCAACCTGATCCCGGCGGAGCTGGGGAAGGGGTTCGGCTTCTTCCAGTCCAAGCCGTCCTCGGCGTTCTCGCCGGTGGCGGTGACGCCGGACGAGCTGGGCGACGCCTGGGACGGCGCGCGGGTGCACCGGCCGTTGCGCAGCGCGCTGAACGGCGCTCTGTTCGGCACGCCGGACGCCGGCGTCGACATGACCTTCGGCTTCCCGCAGCTGATCGCGCACGCGGCGAAGACCCGCCCGCTGGCGGCGGGCAGCATCGTCGGCTCCGGCACCGTGTCCAACAAGCTGGACGGCGGGCCGGGCAAGCCGGTCGGGCAGGGCGGGGTCGGCTACTCCTGCATCGCTGAGATCCGCATGATCGAGACCATCCAGGCGGGCCGGCCCGCCACTCCCTTCCTGCGCTTCGGCGACCGCGTCCGCATCGAGATGCCGGACGCCGACGGCCGCAGCATCTTCGGCGCCATCGAGCAGGAGGTGGTGCGTCACAGTCCGGAGGCCCCAGTCATGGAGAACCGGGCATGACCGACGCCGTCGCCGTCATCAAGACCGAGCACCGCAACCTGATGCGGGTCGTCAACACCTTCGACGCCGTCCTGCGCGGCGTGGAGTCCGGCCGCGCGCCGGACTTCGCGCTGCTGGACGCCATCGTGGACTATCTGCGCACCTTCACCGACCAGCACCACCACCCGAAGGAGGACCGTTTCCTGTTCGCGTCCCTGCGCGAGCGCAGCGCCGACGCGCACGCCATCCTCGACGAGCTGGAGGCCGAGCACGACCAGTGCTACGCCGCCACCGCCGGGCTGGCGACGGCGCTGGAGGCCTACAAGTCCGGCGCCCCCGGCGGCCGCGAGGCGTTCGCCGAAGCGGCCAAGGCCTACCGGCACCTGCAGCTGCGGCACCTGCAGAAAGAGGAGGGCGTCGTCATCCCGATGGCCCGCGAGGCGCTGGCTCCCGAGGACTGGGAGCGCATCAACGCCGCCTTCGCCGACAACAAGGACCCGCTGTTCAGCCCGGAGGCGCAGGAGGACGCGCGGTCGCTGTACTCGCGCATCGTGAACCTGGCTCCGGCGCCGTGGGGGTTGGCGGACGCGTAGTCCCGAAGGCCGTGGCGACGCGGGCAACATTCACACGGATTTTGGGGATTTCGACACGGATTACACGGATTTTCTTTTCTTCGTGCTGCGCGGTCGTTATTCGGAAACAGGAAGCTCTGCACGATCAAAAAAAATCCGTGTAATCCGTGCCTCAATCCGTGCAATCCGTGTGAATGGTTGCCAGCGACTCTTCGGCTCCCCGCAAAAAGAAATGACGCCGTAAGCGAAAGCCCACGGCGTCGAGGTCAGCGGAACGGGAGAGAGCTATGCAACAGCGGTCAGGCGGTCGGCCGAGGGATACTCGGGCTGCTGCTGGGCGAAATAGCCTTCGGTGTGGATCAATTCGTCCTTGGCACCCAAAGCCTTGGCGGCCTTGACGCAGTCCTCGACGAACTCCGGACTGCCGGCGATGAAGACGCTGTGCTGCGACAGGTCGGTGAACAGCGACGGCAGCACCGCCGGAATCCGCCCGCACAGGCCGCCGTGCGTCTCACGGGTCAGCGTCGCCTTGTATTCGAAGTTGCGGTGCTTCTGCTGCCAGTAGGCCATCATGCCCTGCTCGTACAGGTCGGCCTTCTCGCGCGCCGAGAACAGCAGGGTGACCGGCAGGCGGTAGCCGCGGCGCAGCGCCGCGTCGGCCAGCGCCAGGATCGGCGCCAGGCCCGAGCCCGCGGCCATGCACAGCACCGGCGTCTCCACCGAGGGATCGCCGATGAAGGTGCCGTACGGCCCGTTCAGCGACACCACGTCGCCGGCCTTCAGCGTGTCGTGCACCCAGGAGCTGGTCGAACCGCCGTCGACGCGGGTGATGTGCAGCGCGATCTCACCGTCCGGGCGCGGGGCGTTGGCGATGGAGTAGCAGCGCGGCGGGGCGCCCGCGCGCTCATCGCCCAACTGGACGTACTGGCCGGGCCAGTAGCGCAGCGGCGTGCCGAGCGGGCGCAGCAGCAGTTCGACGATGCGCGGCGTGCGCGGGATGCGGTCGGTGACGACGTACAGCACGTTCTCGCGCGGCGGGAACAGCTTCGGCCGGGCGTCGGCGGTGCCCCACTCGATGATCAGTTCCTCGCTGATCGGCTTGGCCATGCACATCAGGCCGTAGCCGTCCTTCCGCTCGGCCTGGGACAGCGCCATGTCGAGCACCATGCCCTGGTCGAACTGGCCAGAGAGGACCTTCACCTTGCATTCGCCGCACGCGCCGGCGCGGCAGTTGTTGGGAAGCGCGTAGCCGGCCTTCTCCAGGGCCGAGAGCACGGTATCGCCTTCCTGGCACTCGACCTCGCGGCCCGAGGGATGCATGCGGATGCGGCTCACGGGACGAACTCCCCCACTTGTGACGTGCAGCGGACAAAGGCGGGCGGCGGGTGGTGCCCGCCGCCCCAGTTCAGCGGGACGCGCCCCTGGCGCCCGCCGCGGGCGGACGCCAGGGCTCGCAGCATCATCCTCAGAACACGGGGATGATCTCGTCCATGTCGATGTCCCGGATCTCCTCGCCGGTGATGCCGACCTCGGGGATGGCCGGGAAGGGGATCCCGTACTTGTCCAGCACGCCCTTCAGGTTCAGCATGGCGTTGCGCCAGTTCTCCTTCTTCATCTCGTAGGTCGGGATGCCGAAGCCGGCCTTGCGGGCGACCTCCTCGGCCTCGCGCTGCACCGGGATGAAGTCCTCCGGCAGGTCCCAGAAGTCCGCCGGCGGCTCGAACAGCACGGCCGACAGGAACAGGTAGCCGGCGCGGATCTGCTTGGTGATGATCGACTTCTCCTCGGGCGGCAGCTTCGGATAGTCGCGCTCCATCACCGACATGCAGATCGCCATGTGGCGGCCCTCGTCGCGGCCGACGTTCTTGAAGGCGGCCTGGAACACCGGCTCGCGCGACTGCGCGGCCATCTGGTGGAAGATCGTCGCGGCGGCGATCTCGCCCATCAGGAACGAGCTGAACAGCACGGCCAGCGGGTACTTCGGCACCGCCTGCTTGTAGCCGTTCCAGTAGCGGCCGCCGTTGTAGTAGAGCCAGTGCGCGTTGCGGCGCAGCTTCTTGCCCAGCTCGGTCTTCGGCTCGTAGGTCAGCGGGTCCGGGTGCTCCAGCAGCTTGGTGATGGACAGGCCGCAGAGCTGCTCGTGGTTCTGCTCGTCGCGGGTGACCGAGAAGAAGCAGCGGCGGACCGGATCCTCCTCGTGCACCTCGTAGGTCTTGATCAGCGCCTCGGCGAACACCGGCGGGGCGGAGGCGTCGAACACCGACAGCAGCGTCCACCAGTAGGCGATGCACTCGCGCTCCTCCCAGCTGTACTTGGAGGGATCGAAGGTGTCCCACGGCAGCTTGGCCGGATCCCAGTTCTCGCGCTGCGCGGCGGCGTAGATCTCCTCCAGCTTCTTGGTGTGCGAGTGCCAGGACAGCGGATAGACGTTCGGCTGCGGCGTCGGCGGCGGCATGTCCATCGTGTTGGCGAGACGCTCGAAGTCCTTGGCCATGGGGCGTTTTCCTCCTTGGGGATGCGGTGGCCGTGGCGGTGCGGGCCCGGCCTGATTCTTCGGTTTTTCTGGAAGGCGCCGCGGATGGTGGCCCCACGCGGGGGCGGCCGGTCGCCTTGCACGCCCACAAAGTGACGCATTATTTTTGGACTGACAACAGAAAAATGTATCGCTTTAGCGACGCCGCATGGCGCCCGCGCTGACTTTTCAAGATTTTTCAACATGTTAATTTGAGGCAAGGACGCGCGACGACGCTCAAACACGATGCGCATCGGCGCATCGTATCCAGAGAAGCGTATCGATGAAGGGCAAGGAGGGCAGCTGCGACGGCGCCTGTCCGCACCCCCACCCAACCCTCCCCCACTTCGCGGGGGAGGGTTTTGAGGGGCGTGCGACGGAGTCCCCCCGCGCCGTGGGGGAGGGGCAGGGTGGGGGACCGTTGCCGGCGCTTATCCGGCCATGCGCCCCTGTTCCTCGCCCAGACCACCGAATCGGTCGAGGAAGGACGGCGCGGCCTCGGGCAGGGGGCCGTCGGCGGTGGTCAGGCCGTTCATGACGAAGGATTCGGACGGCCCGAGGATCAGCCGGTAGATGTTGCGCGTCAGCATGCGCGACGCCTGCCCCGGCCAGTCGTGCGGCAGCAGATCGGGCGGCAGCAGCGGGTCGCGCAGCAGGATTCGCCGGAAGTCGTGGATCATCAGGGTGCGCAGCAGGAAACACTGGCGCGGGTCCAGCTCGTCCGCCCCCTCCAGCGCCTGCCACACCGGACGGAAGCGCGTCAGGAAGCCGGCGTAGTCCGCCTCCAGCCGCTCGATGTCCCAGCAGTCGCGCACCAGCTCGCGCATGGCGCCGAAACCGCCGGAGCGGTCGTGCTCGGCGCGCATCACCACCACCTTGTCGGCGACGCCCAGCTCGCGCAGCAGGCGGTGCAGGGCGGCCTCGTCGTAGGCGGGGTGGGTCAGCACGTTCGGCGCCACCGCGCCGAAGCCCAGCCACGCCAGCTCGCTGCGCAGCTTTTCGCGCAGCTCCGGCCCGATGGAGGGCTGGCCGATCAGCACCATGTGCCAGCCGCGGTCCCAATAGCGCACCAGCGGCGCGTAGATGCGCCGCTCGGCCGCCGCGAATCGCTCGCGCCCGCTCTCGGTCACCCGGTAGAAGCTGCGCCGGCCGATCTGCGTGTTGGTCAGCCAGTCGTCCTTGCCCAGCCGGAACACCGAGGTGCGCACGATGCGCTCGCTCATGTCGAAGTGGGCCATCAGGTCGATCAGGCTTCCGAGCCAGGCCGAGCCGCCGTGCGGCAGGATGGCGTCGCCATACACCGTGATGATCAGCGACTTGGCGCGCGGCGCGATGGCCTGCAGCAGGTTGGCAACGAGATCCTCGGTGCGGCGGGGACGGGCCATGGCGGTCTACCGATGTGGGCGTGGACTGGAGAAACAGCCGCTTCAGCGTTTCGACACAAGCATGTAACGCATGCGGCGCCCCCGTGGCCAGTGGCGAGGCGCCGCCCTTCTCCGAAAAACCGTTTGACACGCCAAAATATGATACATTACGGTTCATCAAAATAGAATTTGTGTGTCACATAATGCCGCGCCCCAGGGTCGCGGCTTGACACGCCGGAGGAAACGACAAGAGGGGGAACGCCATGTCCAGGACATGGAAGACCTACGACAAGGGCGATCCGCTGCCCGAGGCGTACCGCGCCATGCTCATCCATCTGATGTCCTTCCAGGGGGATTCGGAGTACGCGGGCGCCCAGCGCGTGGCGGAGAACATGCGCTTCGCGCCGCGGCCGGAAGAGGCCTACCGCCTGTCCAAGAAGGTCATGGAGGAGATGGGCCACGCCTACTACGTCTGGAACCTGATGCAGGACCTGGGCGTGGACGTGGACGCGCGGCTGGCCGAGCTGGTGCGCAACCCGGAGAATCCCGATGCACGCAAGGTCTGCGTCATCAACGGCTTCCGCCAGGAGAACTGGTCGCGCTGGTTCGACAGCTGGTCGGACGTGGCGCTGTTCTCGGGCGTGGTGACGCCGGCGGCGGTGGCCTTCCTGGGCCAGTACCGCGACTGCTCCTACCTGCCCTGGGCGCGCGTCAACAGCCGCATCCACAAGGAGGAATACGGCCACCTCGCCTTCGGCGTCTGGGCGGCGAAGCGGGTGATCGAGTTCGGCGGCGAGGCCGCGCGCGAGGACCTGCAATCGCGCGTGCCGAAGTTCCTGCGCATGGGCCTGGGCTTCTACGGCCGGCCGTCCACCGGGCCGGACCGCTCGGCCACCTTCGACCAATATTACGATGTCGGCCTGAAGACGAAGCGCCCCGAGGAACTCCAGGCCGAGTACCTGGAACTGCTGGAGGCGCGGTTGAAGGAGATCGGCCTGGAGCTGCCGGCCGGCGTCGAGCCCGACTACGACATGCGCATGAGCTACGACGCCGGCGAGGCGCAACTCACCGCACTCGTCGGCTAGAGGGGAGGGCGCCATGGTTCCGGTCCAGGAATTGCCGAACCGCCTGCTGATCGACGGCCGCGCCGTGCTGGCCCGCTACGGCTACCGTGCCATGGAGGCGATGCCCGACGCCGGTGCCGTCGATTGGGCGGCGCTGTGGGACCAGCTGCGCGGCGACTTCGCCACGCACGACCATCCCGCCGTGCCGCCGCTGGACGCCCTGTCCGGCGAGACCGCCGCCGCCGCCCGCGCCTACATGGTGTGCGGGCTGGACGCCGACCTGAAGCTCGACCGCTGCGAAGCGCTGCACGTCCGCCTGTTCGGCGAGGGCATCGCCACCGGCCTGGTCGAGGAATACGCCGTCGCCCGCGACGCCTACGAGGACGCCGTCGAGGCGTTCGGCGCCGCCGGGGCGCGGCTGTCGCGCCTGCTGTTCAGCCACTGACAACCGGGAGGAACCGACCCTTCACCGGCCTTCGCGTCTCAAAAAAGTTTCGTTTGAAACGATAACAAGAACGACCTATGGGAGTGAATCATGCTCAAGCGCATCGTGGGCGTCCTCGCGACGGCCACCGCCGCCGTCGGCCTGCTGGCCGGCACCGCCTCCGCCGCGGACCTCATCCGCATCGGCTCCTTCCTGTCGGCCACCGGCCCGGCCTCCTTCCTCGGCGATCCGGAGAAGAAGGTGCTGGAGCTGTACGTCGACAAGATCAACAAGGACGGCGGCATCAACGGCCGCAGGATCGAACTGATCGTCTATGACGACGGCGCCGACGCCGCCAAGGCCGGCAGCTTCGCCAAGCGCCTGATCGAGAGCGACAAGGTCGACGTCATCGTCGGCGGCACCACCACCGCCGCCACCATGGCCGCGGTGCCGCTGGCCGAGCGCGCCGAGATCCCCTTCATCTCCCTGGCCGGCGCGGTCGTCATCGTCGAGCCGGTGAAGAAGTGGGTGTTCAAGACCCCGCACACCGACCGCATGGCCGCCGAGAAGGTCATGCTCGACCTCAAGAAGCGGGGCCTGAGCAAGCTCGCCCTGCTGTCGGAGGACTCCGGCTTCGGCAAGTCCGGCCGCGAGGAGACGCTGAAGGTCGCCAAGGAGCGCGGCATCGAGATCGTCGCCGACGAGGTCTACGGCGCCAAGGACAACGACGTCACCGCGCAGCTGACCAAGATCCGCAACAACGGGCAGGCGCAGGCCGTGCTGGTGTTCGGCCTGGGGCAGGGGCCGGTGGTGGTGACGCGCAATTACCGCCAGCTCGGCATGGCGCTGCCGCTCTACCACGGCCACGGCGTGGCGTCGAAGGACTTCATCAAGCTGGCCGGCGGTGCGGCCGAGGGCGTGCGCCTGCCGGCGGCCGGCCTCGTGGTGGCCGAGCAGCTGTCCAATGCCGACCCGCAGAAGAAGGTCGTCATGGCCTTCACCGAGGCCTACCAGAAGCAGTTCCAGGCGGAGCCCTCGACCTTCGCGGGCCATGCCTACGACGGGCTGATGCTGGCGGTCGAGGCGATCCGGCGCGCCGGCACGACCGACAAGGCCAAGGTCCGCGACGAGATCGAGAAGACCAAGGGCTACGTCGGCACCGGCGGCACCGTGACCATGTCGCCGACCGACCACATGGGCCTGGGGCTGGACGCCTTCCACATGGTCGAGATCAAGCAGGGCAACTGGCAGCTGGCCGACTGACGGACTTGCACGGCGCCGCTCCTAGCCCCTCTCCCTTGACGGGAGGGGGGTTGGGGAGAGGGTGGCGTCCGCGCAGCCGACCGGAAACGTTCAGCACCTGCCCCCTCTCCCAAACCCCTCTCCCGCGAGGGGAGAGGGGCTCCACCTGGAGACGCCATCACCATGGGCGCCGATTTCCTGCAATTCCTGGTGTCCGGGATCACCGTCGGCGCGATCTACGCGCTGGCCGGCCTGGGCTTCGCGATCATCTACAACGCCAGCACCGTGATCAACTTCGCCCAGGGCGAGTTCATCATGATCGGCGGCATGAGCGCGGCGACGCTGACCGCGGCCGGCCTGCCGTTGCCGCTGGCCATCCTCGTCGGCTGCGCCGCCGCCATGCTGGGCGGCGTGCTGCTGGCCAAGTTCGCCATTGAGAAGGCGCGCAACGCCTCCGTCGTCACGCTCATCATCATCACCATCGGCGCCTCCATCTTCCTGCGCGGGCTGGCCGAGGTGGTGTGGGGCAAGGAGTTCCACCAGTTGGACTCCTTCTCCGGCGACGCGCCCATCCTGCTCCTCGGTGCCGCGATCCTGCCGCAGTCGCTGTGGGTGGTCGGCGTGGCGCTGGTGCTGATCCTGGTCATCGGCTTCTTCTTCACCCGCACGCTGGCCGGCAAGGCCATGCTGGCGACCTCCTACAACCGGCTGGCCGCCCAGCTGGTGGGCGTCAACGTGCGCAAGGTGGTGCTGGCCGCCTTCGCGCTGTCGGCCGCCCTGGGCGCCGTCGGCGGCGCGGTGGTGACGCCGATCACCTTCTCGTCCAGCGAGATGGGCATCATGCTGGGCCTCAAGGGCTTCACCGCCGCCGTGCTGGGCGGCCTCGGCAACGGGCTGGGCGCCGTGGTCGGCGGCCTGATCGTCGGCATCGCCGAGGCGCTGTCCGCCGGCTACCTGTCCTCCGCCTACAAGGACGCGGTGGCCTTCGTCATCATCCTGCTGGTGCTGGTGTTCATGCCGAACGGCCTGTTCGGCAAGCGCGGCACCGAGCGCGTGTAAGGGGAAAGCCGGAATGTCGTCGCATCGACTTGCCCCATTGGCCGTCTTGGCCGTGGTCGCCGCGCTGCTGCCGCTGGCGCTCACCAACAACTTCCTGCTGAACATCGCCATCGTCGCCGGCTTCAACGCCATCGTCTGCGTCGGGCTGAACCTGCTGATCGGCTTCGCCGGGCAGATCAGCCTGGGGCACGCCGGCTTCTTCGGGCTGGGGGCGTACGCCTCGGCGGTGCTGGTGTCCTCCCACGGCTGGCCGCCGCTGGCGGCGCTGCTGGCCGGCGCCGCGGCGGTCGGGCTGCTGGCCTTCGCCGTCGCCAAGCCGATCCTGCGCCTGAAGGGCCATTACCTCGCCATGGCGACGCTGGGCATCGGCATCATCATCTCCATCGTGCTGAAGACCGAGACGAGAATCACCGGCGGCCCCGACGGCATGCCGGTGGACAGCTTCGCCGTCCTGGGCTTCCAGGCCTACGGCGAGAAGGTCTGGTACTGGATCGTCGCGGCGCTGCTGATCCTGGCGGTGTGGGGCGCGCTCAACCTGGTCGACAGCCCGGCCGGCCGGGCGCTGCGCGCCGTGCACGGCGCCGAGGTGGCGGCCGAGACGCTGGGCGTCGACACCGCCGGCTACAAGGTGATGGTGTTCGTGCTGTCCGCGGTGATGGCCAGCGTCACCGGCAGCCTCTCGGCGCACTACCTCGGCTTCATCACGCCGTCGGCCAGCGACTTCTTCCGCTCCATCGAGCTGGTCACCATGGTGGTGTTCGGCGGCATGGCGTCCACCTTCGGCGCCGTGGTCGGCGCGGTGGTGCTGACGGTGCTGCCGCAGCTCCTGACGTCCTTTCATGATTACGAGGCGATGGTGCTCGGCGCCATCCTGATGCTGACCATGGTCTTCATGCCCCGCGGGCTGGTGCCCACGCTCTCCGCCCTGATCGCGCCGCGGAGGCGGGTATGATCGACGCCGCGTCCCCCGCCATGATGGACACCCTCGCCCAAGCCGCCCCCGCCGTCGCCGAACGGGCGTCCCCCCTGCTGCGCGTCGAGAACCTGAGCCGCGAGTTCGGCGGCGTGCTGGCGATCCAGGACCTCAGCTTCACGCTGCCGAAGGGAAGGATCGTCTCGATCATCGGCCCGAACGGCGCCGGCAAGACCACGCTGTTCAACCTGATCACCGGCGTCTACACGCCGACCTACGGGCGCATCCTGTTCGACGGCCGCGACATTTCCGGCCTGCCGCCTTATCTGCTGGCGGCGCGCGGCATGTCGCGCACGTTCCAGAACCTGCAGATCTTCTTCAACATGTCGGCGCTGGAGAACGTGATGGTGGGGCGGCACCTCCACCTCGACCGCGGCGTGCTGGCGGCGCTGTTCCGCCTGCCGCGCCTGGTGCGCAAGGACAAGGAGGCGCGCGAGCTGGCCGCCGAGCTGATGCGCGAGGTGGGCCTGTCCAAGTACATCGACGCCCAGGCCTCGGCCATGCCCTACGGCGCCCTGAAGCGGCTGGAGATCGCCCGCGCGCTGGCCGCGGAGCCGAAGATGCTGCTGCTCGACGAGCCGGCCGCCGGCCTCAACGGCACCGAGAGCCGCGAGATCGACGAGCTGATCAAGCGGATCGCCGCACGCGGCATCACGGTGGTGCTGGTCGAGCACGACATGAAGATGGTCATGGGCATCTCCGACCACATCCTGGCGCTGAACTACGGCCGCAAGCTGGCCGAGGGCACGCCCGCCGAGGTGAGCGCGAACCCCGACGTGATCGCCGCCTACCTCGGCTCGATGGCATAAGGAGACCCCGCCGTGCTTCTCGAGATCAGCGGCATTAACACGCATTACGGCCGCATCCACGCGCTCAAATCCGTCGACCTCGTGGTCAACGAGGGGGAGCTGGTGGCGCTGGTCGGCGCCAACGGCGCCGGCAAGACGACGCTGCTGCGCACCCTGTCCGGCGTGCAGGCGGCGACCAGCGGCACCATCAAGTTCGAGGGCGTCGACATCACCCGCATGACGCCGCATCAGCGCGTCGCCGAGGGCATCCTGCAGGTGCCGGAGGGACGCCAGCTGTTCGGCCCGCTGTCGGTGGAGGACAACCTCCGCCTCGGCGCCTACCGGCGCGGCGGCAAGCCGAACGACGACATCGAGCGGATGTACGCCAGCTTCCCCATCCTCAAGCAGAAGCGCCACCAGCCGGCCGGCACCCTGTCGGGCGGCCAGCAGCAGATGGTCGCCATCGCCCGCGCGTTGATGGCGCATCCGCGCCTGCTGCTGCTCGACGAACCCAGCATGGGCCTCGCCCCGCTGCTGGTCGGCGAGATCTTCAACGCCGTGCAAGGCCTGAAGCAGCAGGGGACCACGATCTTCCTGGTCGAGCAGAACGCCTACGCGGCGCTCGCCATCGCCGACCGCGGCTACGTGCTGGAGACCGGCGAGGTCACGCTGCACGACACCGGCGAGGCGCTGCTGGCCAGCGACCGAGTCAAGCAGGCCTACCTCGGCCTCTGAAGCCCCTCCCCCTCGCGGGGGAGGGGCTTGAACCAAATTACGTCAGCCCCTGGAGAACCGCATGTCCGTTGCTTTCGCCTCCACCGGCGACCTCGAGGAAAAGAAGGTCACCTTCTCGCAGCTCGCCCCCGGCGCCTACGCCTACACGGCGGAGGGCGACCCCAACACCGGCATCATCGTCGGCGACGACGGCGTCATGGTCATCGACGCCCAGGCCACGCCCGCCATGGCCGAGGACGTGATCACCAAGGTGCGCACCGTCACCGACAAGCCGATCAAGTACGTCGTCCTCACCCACTACCACGCGGTGCGCGTGCTGGGCGCCTCGGCCTACGGCGCCGAGCAGATCATCGCCAGCCGCGACACCTGGGACACCATCGTCGAGCGCGGCCAGCAGGACTACGAATCCGAACTGGGCCGCTTCCCGCGCCTGTTCCGCGGCGCCTCCAGCATCCCCGGCCTGACCTGGCCGACGCTGGTGTTCGAGGGCTCGATGACGCTGTTCATGGGCAAGACGCGCGTCGACATCCTGCAGCTCGGCCGCGGCCACACCAAGGGCGACACGGTGGTCTGGCTGCCGGAGCAGAAGGTGCTCTACGCCGGCGACCTGGTGGAGTTCGGGGCCACCCCCTACACCGGCGACGCGTACCTGGAGGACTGGCCGCAGACGCTGTACCGGCTGGCGGCCCTTGGCCCGCACCGGCTGGTGCCCGGCCGCGGCGAGGCGCTGATGACGCCGGAGCTGTGCGGCAAGGCGCTGCAGGAGACCCGCGACTTCGTCAGCGCGCTGTATCAGTCGGTGAAGCAGGCCCGCGCCCGCGGCGCCTCGCTCAAGGAGGCGTTCGCCGAGACCCGCAAGGCGCTGGAGCCGCGCTTCGGCGGCTGGGTGATCTTCGAGCACTGCCTGCCCTTCGACGTGTCGCGCGCCTACGACGAGGCCGGCGGCCTGCGCGACCCGCAGATCTGGACCGCCGAGCGCGACCGTCAGATGTGGGCGTCGCTCCAGGGCTGATGGCCCAGTCGTTGGTTTGGGCCCTTCCCTGTGTCAGGATGACGGAAAATCAGGGGAGGGACACCGCATGGCACGCATCGCCTTCATCGGCCTGGGCAACATGGGCGGGCCGATGGCCCGCAACCTGCTGACGGCCGGGCACACCGTCGTCGGCGTCGACCTCGCGCCGGCCGCCTGCGCGGCGCACGCCGCGGCCGGCGGCACCGTCGCCGCCAGCACGGCGGAGGCGGTGCGCGACGCGGACGCCGTCGTCACCATGCTGCCGGTCGGCCGCCACGTGCGCGAGGTGGTGCTGGGGGAGGGCGGGGTGCTCGCCTCCGCCGCTCCGGGGACGCTGCTCATCGACAGCTCTACCATCGACGTGGAGACGGCGCGCGCCGTCGCCGCGCAGGCCGAGGCGGCGGGCTTCCCGATGGTCGACGCGCCGGTGTCCGGCGGCACGGTGGGGGCCGAGGCGGCGACGCTCACCTTCATGGTCGGCGGGCCGGAAGAGGCGTTCCGGCGCGCCGAACCGCTGCTCCAGCCGATGGGCCGCACCATCGTGCACGCCGGGCCGTCGGGCAGCGGGCAGGCGGCGAAGATCTGCAACAACATGATCGCCGGCACCACCATGATCGCGGTGGCCGAGGCGTTCATCCTGGCCGAGCGCCTCGGCCTCGACGCGCAGAAGCTGTTCGACGTCGCGTCCAAATCCTCCGGCCAGTGCTGGTCGCTGACCACCTACTGCCCGGTTCCCGGCCCGGTGCCGACCTCGCCGGCCAACCGCGACCACAAGCCGGGCTTCGCCGCCGCGCTGATGTGGAAGGACCTCAAGCTGGCGCAGCAGGCCGCCGCGGCGACCGGTGCCGCCACCCCGCTCGGGGCCCAGGCGGCGGCGCTGTACGCGCTGTTCTGCGGCAGCGGGCACGGCGACCTGGACTTCTCCGGCATCGTCCGCATGCTGCGCGGGGAGGGCTGAGCCATGCGCGTCGCCGTCGTCGGCTGCGGAACCGTCGGGGCGAGCTGGGCCGCCCTGTTCCTGGCGCACGGTCTGGACGTGTCCGCCACCGACCCGGCGCCCGGCGCGCGTGAGCGGCTGGAGCGCTTTGTCGAGCGGGCGCTGGCGCAACTCGCCGACCTCGGCTGCGCGGGCGGCGGGACGCTGTCCTTTCATGACGCCATGGCGGATGCCCTGGAGGGCGCCGGCTTCGTGCAGGAGAACGCGCCGGAGAACGAGGCGCTGAAGCGCCGCCTGCTGGCGGAGATCGACGCGCTGGTCCCGCCGGAGGTCACCGTCGCCAGCAGCACCTCCGCCCTGCTGCGCAGCGCCATCGTGGCGGAGTGCCGGACGCCGGGCCGGCACGTCGTCGCCCATCCCTTCAACCCGCCGCACCTGCTGCCGCTGGTCGAGATCGTCGGCGACGACCCGGCGGTGGTGGAGGACGCCTGCGCCTTCTATCGTTCGCTCGGCCGCCATCCGGTGGTGCTGAGGCGCGAGATGCCGGGGCACATCGCCAACCGGCTCAGCTCGGCCCTCTACCGCGAGGCGGTGCATCTGGTGGAGCAGGGGGTGGCGAGCGTCGCCGACATCGACGCGGCGATCAGCCACGGCCCCGGCCTGCGCTGGGCGATCATGGGGCCGCACATGACCTACCACCTGGGCGGCGGCGAGGGCGGCATCGCCCACTACCTCGCCCATCTCGGGCCGAGCCAGGTCCGCCGCTGGGCATCGCTCGGCAGTCCGAGCCTTGGACCGGACGTGCAGGCCCGCATCGTCGAGGGCGTCGCCGAGGAGGCCGCCGGCCGCTCGGTCGCCGACCTGGAGGCGGAGCGCGACCGCGCGCTGATGGCGTTGCTCCGGGCGCTCGGGCGTTAGATCGGATTGTGATCCGATCTTGGACCGCGACGGCGGTCCCGGGCGCGCGTGCGCCCGAAGCCCGGCCGGCATGTGAGGCCATTTGAATCTAAAGCGGATCACAATCCGCTTTAGGCGTCGGCCACCCGCACACCGCCGTCGCTGCCCAGCAGCGCCTCGATCAGCCGGTGCACCTTCAGCGCCTCGCGGCCGTCGACGCGCGGTCGGCCGTCGCCGTCGAGCGCGTCGAGGAAGTTCGCCAGCACGGCGCGGTGGTGCAGGTTGGGGAAGTTCATCGGGTCGGCGCCGCCGCCCAGCGTGCCCTTCTCGCCGCCCTCGCGGATCGCCTCGCCGGTGTGCAGGTCCACCTCCAGCGTGTCGCCGGACAGCACGGCGGAGCCGGCGGTGCCGGCGATCTCGATGCGCTCGGGGAAGCCGGGGAAGGCCGCGGTGGTCGCGTTCACCGTCGCCAGCAGGCCGTTCTCGTAGCGCAGCGCCGCCGCGACCACGTCCTCGGTGTCGATGGTGCGCAGCGGGCTGGTGCCGGCGAAGCCCGCCACCGCGCGCGGCAGGCCCAGCAGGCTGACGAACAGGTCCAGCGTGTGGATTGCCTGGGTCAGCAGCACGCCGCCGCCGTCGCGCGCCTTCATGCCGCGGCCGGGCTGCGCGTAGTAGCCGGCGTCGCGCCACCAGCGCACGGACACCGCCGCCGAGACGGGCCGGCCCAGCACGCCGCGCTCCAGCAGGTCGGCCAACCGCTCCGCCGAGGCGCGGAAGCGGTGCTGGAAGACGACGCCGAGGGTGAGGCCGGCGCGCTCCATGGTCTCGACCACGGCGCGGGCGCCCTCGGGCGTGGCGTCCAGCGGCTTTTCCAGCAGCACGTGCTTGCCGGCGGCGGCGCAGCGCGCCACCACGTCGGCGTGGCTGTCGGGCGGCGTCAGGACCAGCACCGCCGACACCGTCGGGTCGTCCAGGATCGTCTCCATCCGGTCCACCACCGGCAGGCGGAAGGTCTTGGCGAACGCCTCGCGGCGCGACGGGGTGGGGCTGAAGCAGCCGGCGACGTCGACGCGGCTGGCCAGGTCGATGAGGCTCTGGGCGTGCGGCGCGGCCGCCATGCCCAGGCCGATCACGCCGATGCGACGGCGGGTCATGTCAGCGGTCGCCCAGCTCGTGCTCGATCTCGACGACGAGGCGCTCGGCGATGGTGACCGACGTGCGGCGGTCGGCCTCGTCCATGCCCTGCTGCGGGTCGCGGCGGGCGGTGAAGGATTCCGAACGGCACAGCCGGCGGCCGGAGGCGCAGACCATCACCTCGTAGTTGCGGGAATCCTCGTTGAACAGGCATTCGGATTCGAAGCCTTTGGCGTCGGTCTCGGTCCACATGATCGACTTGCTCATCGCACTCGGCCCCCTGTTGCCTGTCACCGCCGATCGGGCGGCGCTTCGCTTTCGATCTCGTCGAGGACGGCCTCCGGGGCGACGTCCCGCTTGATCTCGTCCAATTCTTGATCGACCGCGGTGCGCACGTCCAGCCGCTCGGCGATGGCGGCGACCAGGGTTGCGAGTTTGGTGATCTCGTGCTCGGCCAGCAGGCTGATCTGCAGGTCGAGGTCGGCGCGCTTGTCCGCCGTCTTCGCCATGCGGTTCTGGCTGATCAGCACGAAGGTGGACAGGAAGATCGCCTCCACCGAGGCCATCATCGCCAGCTCCACGAACGACTCGTCCCACTTGGGCACGCCGGGGATCCAGCCGAGGTTGGCGATGATCCAGAACCCGAAGAAGGCGAGGTGCAGGTAAACGAACGTCATGCTGCCGGTGAAGCGGGTGATCCCGTCGGCGATCCGCTCTTCGAAGCTGGCCTTGGCCTCCTCGTGCTGGCGCCGCCGCTGCAAGGCCTGGATGTTGCGCTCCAGCACCGAGCTGAGGCCCGGCGGCTTGGGCGGAGGGCGGGTGGGCCCCTGACGGGTGGCGGCGGTCGGCGCGCGATGATCGTCCATGCCGACAGAACCGGGCCGGCGGGAATCCGTTCCCTGGGAAGGAGGGGGAGCGATGCGACAAGACGGCGGAGTTCATGAGCTGCATGAGAAATATGTTCTAATCAACTGCATAAATTCAGATTTTTTGATTTTTATGGCGCCCCCTTCACCGTCATCCCCGCGAAGGCGGGGATCCAGGCAACGTTGGCAACGCCTTGATTTCGCATGACTCCCTGGATCCCCGCCTTCGCGGGGATGACGGCGAGGGGAAGGGGATGGCCGTGAGGGGCAGCGCAGAGCGTGTCGGCGGATGTTCCCATCAGAAAGGCGGCTCAATGCCTTGAAAAGCCGTACTTCGTCGCAAAACCACGGATTTGCGAACGCAAATACCACCACTGACAACAAAACAAGAACTCGTCATTTCGGCAAACGCCCCCATCTCTAGTCCGGTGCGCATCGGCAGGAGGCTCGGATGGCGACGCTGAAGGAATTCGAGGAGGCGCTGAAGGCCGCGGGCAACACCGCGGCGCTGGAGATTCTGGAGACGCTCCGGGAGCGCGACCGCGCCAACCGCTCGATCCGCCCGGCGCGGCGGCTGACCGGGCGGAAGATGACGCCGGAGCTGGCGGGGGAGATCCTGCACCTCCACCACACCACGCAGATGACGCAGCAGGAGATCGCCTTCCAGCTCGGCGTCAACCAGGGCCGGGTGAACGAGGTGATCAAGCGCGGCAAGTGGCTGGACGGCGACCCCGCCGCCGCGGAGGCCGTCGCCCGCGACAAGGCGGTGGACCGCGCCAAGCGCGGCGTCGGCATCGCCCCGCGCCGGGCGCCGGCCCGCCCCAAGGCCACGCCCCCCAACGCCACGCCCTCCAAGCCCACCCCCAAGGCGGCGAAGCCGGCCAAGGCGCCGTCGAGCAGCAAGCCGACGCCCCCGGCGCAGCTGCTGTTCGACGGGCTGTGAGGCGTCAGCGCTTCGGCGGCTCCTGGGTGCCGCGCGGGTCGCGGGCGGCGCGCTCGATGGCCTCGCCGGCGTCCTGCATCATCCGGCCGGCTCCGCGGGCCACGTCGCCCGCGGCCTCGCCGACCCGTTCGGCCGCCTGATCCACCGCGCGGCCGGCTTCGGCGCCGGCCTTCTCGGCGGAGGTCTGGTCGTCGCACGCCGCCAGCGGCAGCGTCAGCACCGCCGCGATGGTCAGCATGCGCAGGAATGGGTTTCCAAACATCGCTCGTCCTTGCAAAGCTTCCCTCCTGACAAAACGTCTGTCGGGGCAAACGGTGCCCGGACGGGAGTGCAGGGGAGGGACGCATGGAGACGCAACGGCCGTCGGCCGACACGCTGCGTGGCTGGGCCGCGACGCTGCTGACACGGGCCGGGCTGGCCGAGGAGCGCGCGGGCGTCGTCGCCGACGTGCTGATGGAGGGTGACCTGCTCGGCCACGACACGCACGGCCTGCAACTGCTGGCCCCGTACCTGGACGAGATCGCCGCCGGCCGCATGGCGACCCGGGGCGAGCCCGAAGTGGTGTCGGACGCGGGCGCGCTGGCGCTGTGGGACGGCGGCTGGCTGCCCGGCCCCTGGCTGGTGCGCCGGGCGATCGACGCGGCCTCGGCCCGCGCCGCCGAGCACGGCAGCGCCACCGTCGTGATCCGCCGCAGCCACCACATCGCCTGCCTCGCCGCCTACCTGCGGCCGGTGGCGGAGGCCGGGCGGCTGATCATCCTCGCCTCATCCGACCCGGCGGTGGCCAGCGTGGCGCCGTTCGGCGGGCTGTCGCCGGTGGTGACGCCCAATCCCATCGCCGCCGGCATCCCGACGGAGGGCGGGCCGATCCTGCTGGACGTCAGCACCTCGATCACCACCAACGGCATGACCGGGCGCCTTCACAAGCAGGGCGGGCGCCTGCCGCACCCCTGGGTGCAGGACGCGCACGGCCGGACGACCGACGACCCGGCGGCGCTGTTCACCGACCCGCCCGGCACCATCCTGCCGATCGGCGGCCAGGACCACGGCCACAAGGGCTTCGCCCTGTCGCTGCTGGTCGAGGCGCTGACCGCCGGCCTCGGCGGCTACGGCCGGGCGGAGCCGGAGAAGCGCTGGGGCGCGGCGGTGTTCCTGCAGATCGTCGATCCGGCGCGTGCCGGCGGGCAGGGCGCCTTCCGCCACCAGATGGAGGCGCTGGCCCGCAGTTGCCGCGAGTCCCGCGTGCCGGAGGGCGCGCCGCCGGTCCGCCTGCCCGGCGAGCGCGGGCTGGAGCGGCGCCGGCAGCAGCTCGAGTCCGGCGTGGCGCTGTCGCCGGCGATCCTCGACGCGCTGCGCGGCAAGTCGGCGGCGCTCGGTGTGCCGGTGCCGGAGGGGCTGGGCTGAGCCCTACCGCCCCGCGCGCCGGCAGCCGTCGAGCACTTGGTCGATGGCGGCGCGCTCGCGGGCGTCCACCGCCAGCTCCCAGCGCAGCTTCACCGCCACCCAGTCGGCGACGTAGCGGCAGAGCTGCGTGCGGTCGGGCGGCAGCCACTCGTCCGGTCCCTTGGAGCCCTTGGCCCGGTTGACGGCGGCGGCGACGGTGACCAGCGTGCGGCGGTCGGTCAGGTCGTTGGCGTAGGCGGCGCGGCGCTCGCGGCTCCAGGCGTGGCCGCCGCTGTCGTGCGCCTCGTCCAGCGGCACGCGGTGGTCGATGTCCAACTCGTGCGGATCGCGGGATTCCTGGCCGGTGTAGGAGTCGCGCCAGCGCCCGCGGATCACCCGGCAGCCGTCGGAGGAGAGTTGCACCGGCTCCAGGCTGTCGCGGATCAGCACCGCGGCGCGCACGTCGCGGCAGCTGCCGGGCACCTCGGCCCAGTGCGGCCAGTCCTCGCGGCGATAGCCCTTCTGCTTCTCGGCCACCACCCGGACGCGGGCGAGCCAGCCCTCGACCTCCGCCACGTCGACCCGCGCGGCGTCGGGGGGCACCGCCGGCACGCGGTAGGCGGGGCGCTTCGGCTCCTGGCCGAGCAGCCGTTCCACCGTGCCGGGCGGCAGCAGATCCAGCCGTTCGAGCAGCGCCGCCCCGCCCAGCAGCGCCAGCGCCAGCAGCAGCGCGCCCGGCGACAGGCGCCGCCACGACCGCCGTCCGCCGCCGTTCCATCGATCCATCGCCGATCCCCCGTCCGTCCGCCGGCGATCATTACGGCGCGCGCGCTCCGTTGAAAAGGTCCAAGCCCCCCGAAAGGCGCAGGGCACGAGACCTCCGGCTGCGGCTATTTGCGCAGCGTGGCGCGCCGTGACACGCGTATACTCGTGCCCGTCGGAACGCTTCGCATCGGACGGAGCCCATGGTTCACAACGACACCAACGCGGCGCCCGCCGGCCACCGGCTGGTGGTCGGCCGCGACGGCCTCGACGCCCTGATCGCCGCGCTGCAAGGCGATGGCTACGCGGTGATCGGCCCCCGCGTGCGCGACGGCGCCATCGCCTACGAGCCGGTCGACAGCACCGCCGACCTCCCCATCGGCGTCATCGACGAGCAGGACGGCGGCCATTACCGCCTGAACACCGGCCCGGACGAGACGCTGTTCGGCTACACGGTCGGCCCGCACAGCTGGAAGCGCGCGCTGTACCCGCCGCGGCAGTCGCTGTGGACGGCGGCGCGCGACCCGGAGAAGGGCTTCACCGTGGAGAAGCCCGACGACACGCCGCCGCGCCAGGCGTTCCTCGGCGTCCGGCCGTGCGAACTGAAGGCGCTCGGCATCCACGACCAAGTGTTCGGCGTGCAGCCGCACGACGGCGGGCACGGCGCCCCGCAGTTCACCGACCAGGGCTACGCCGCGCGGCGGGCCACGGCGTTCGTGGTCGCGGTCAACTGCGGGCGGGCGGGCGGCACCTGCTTCTGCACGTCGATGGGCGGCGGCCCGAAGGCCGAGGGCGGCTACGACCTCGCCATCACCGAGATCAACCGCAACGGCTGGCACGACTTCCTGGTCGAGGCGGGCAGCGAACACGGCCGCGCCATCCTGGACGCGCTGCCCGGCCGGCGGGCCGAGGTGTACGACGTGCAGGCCGCCCAAGCCGTCACCGACGCCGCGCGCGGGCAGATGGGCCGCGCCATGGTGCCGGACGTCGCCGGCCTGCTGGCGAAGACCCTGGAGCACCCGCGCTGGGACGAGGTGGCGAAGCGCTGCCTGTCCTGCGCCAACTGCACCATGGTCTGCCCGACCTGCTTCTGCTCGACCATGGAGGACGTGACCGACCTCGCCGGCGAACGGACGGAGCGGGTGCGGCGCTGGGATTCCTGCTTCACCCTGGACTTCTCCTACATCCACGGCGGCAGCATCCGGCAGAGCACGGCGTCGCGCTACCGCCAGTGGATCACCCACAAGCTGTCGACCTGGCACGAGCAGTTCGGCACCTCGGGCTGCGTCGGGTGCGGGCGCTGCATCACCTGGTGCCCGGTCGGCATCGACATCACCGAGGAAGCCCGCGCGATCCACGACAGCACGCGTGGCGACGCAAAGGGCACCGACGAGGGGAGGGCGTGAGATGGTGGCGATCGAGGGGCTGGGCCGGCTGCTGGCCGAACATCCGTTCTTCCGGGACATGAGCTCGGACGTCCGCGACATCGTCGTCGGCTGCTGCGCCAACGCGCACTACCGGCCCGGCGAGTACCTGTTCAAGGAGGGCGGCAAGGCCGACCACTTCTACCTGATCCGCCAGGGCAGCGTCGCCGTGGAGGTGCACGCGCCCGGCCGGCCCGCGGTGGTGGTGGAGAACATCGGCGAGGGCGAGATCATCGGCTGGTCCTGGCTGGTGCCGCCCTACGTCTGGACCTTCGACGCCCGCGCCACCGATCAGGTGCGCGCCATCACCATCGACGGCGCCTGCCTGCGCACCAAGCTCGAGGCCAACCACGAGCTCGGCTACCAGCTCTACCAGCGCTTCATCCCGATCATGGGGCGCCGCATCTCCGAGGCGCGGCTGCGCATCGTCGAGCTGACCACGGACGCCGTCTACTGAGCACCACCGCTGCGGAGCGACCGTCATGGACGGCACCCTACCGACCCGCGTGAACGCTTCCCCCGCCCCTGCGCCCGACCCGATGGACACGCGGCCGTTCCGCATCGTCCGCCGCATCGCCGAGGTGGACGGCTGCTTCACGCTGCACCTGCGCTCGCTGGACGGCCGGCCGCTGGTCTACCAGCCCGGACAGTTCAACATGCTCTACGCCTTCGGCGCGGGCGAGGTGGCGATCTCCATCTCCGGCGACTGCCGCGACCTGACCACGCTGGTGCACACCATCCGCGAGGTCGGCACGGTGACCAAGGCGTTGGCGAAGCTGAAGGTCGGCGACGTGGTCGGCGTGCGCGGCCCGTTCGGCCGGGCATGGCCCATCGAGGAGGCGTACGGCAACGACATCCTGTTCGTCACCGGCACCATCGGCCTCGCCCCCCTGCGCCCGCTGATCCACGAGGTGCTGCACCGGCGCGAGCACTTCGGCAAGGTGGTGATCTGCTACGGCTCGCGCGGCACCCACGACATCCTGTACGAGAAGGACCTGCACCGCTGGCGCGGGCGCTTCGATTTGCAGGTGCACGTCACCGTGCACTCGGCCCCAAGCGGCTACCGCGGGCGGGTGGGCAGCGTCGCCAACCTCGTCAAGATCGCCCGCTTCGACCCGGAGCTCACCACCGCCTACGTCTGCCGGTCGGAGACCATGACCCGCCCCGCCGTGCAGGCGCTGCACGAGCGCGGCATCACCTCGGACCGTATCTACGTGACGCTGGAGCGCAACATGAAGTGCGGCGTGGGCTTCTGCGGGCACTGCCAGATGGGCGGCTCCTTCATGTGCAAGGACGGGCCGGTGTACCGCTACGACACCATCGAGGACATCTTCACGGTGCGGGAGCTGTAGCCATGGTCCAGGCCCGAAAATCCAAACAGGCCAAACCCAAGCTCGCGGTGTGGAAGTTCTCGTCCTGCGACGGCTGCCAGCTCTCGCTGCTCGACCTCGAGGACGAGCTGCTGGAGGTCGCCGGGGCGGTGGAGATCGCCTATTTCCTCGAGGCGACGCGGGTGGAGATCAAGGGGCCGTACGACGTCTCGCTGGTCGAGGGCTCGATCACCACGCCGCACGACGCCGTCCGCATCAAGAAGATCCGCGCCCAGTCGAAGGTGCTCGTCACCATCGGCGCCTGCGCCACCGCGGGCGGCATCCAGGCGCTGCGGAACTTCCGCGACGTCGACGGCTTCATCAGGGCGGTCTACGCGCACCCCGCCTACATCGACACGCTGGCGACCTCGACGGCCATCCAGGACCACGTGGCGGTGGACTTCGAGCTGCGCGGCTGCCCGGTGAACAAGCACCAGCTGCTGGAGGTGCTGAACGCCACGCTGAACCGCCGCAAGCCGGTGATCCCCGCGCACAGCCAGTGCGTGGAGTGCAAGATGGCGGGCACGATCTGCGTGACGGTGGCGCACGGCACGCCGTGCCTGGGGCCGGTTACGCAGGCCGGCTGCGGCAACCTGTGCCCGGGCTTCGCGCGCGGCTGCTACGGCTGCTTCGGCCCGAAGGAGAACCCCAACACCGCCAGCCTCGCCCGGCACATGGCGGCGCTGGGGGTGGGCAGCCGCGACATCGCCCAGGCCTTCCGCTCCTTCAACGCCAACGCCGAGACCTTCCGGAAGGAGGGTGATGCCCATGACGATCGCTGAAACCGCCAGCCGCACCATCAAGGTGGACGCGCTCGCCCGCGTGGAGGGGGAGGGGGCCCTGACCGTCCGGGTCAAGGACGGGGTCATCACCGACGTCAAGTTCCGCATCTTCGAGCCGCCGCGCTTCTTCGAGGCGCTGCTGAAGGGCCGTCCCTATTCCGACGCGCCGGACATCACGTCGCGCATCTGCGGCATCTGCCCGGTCGCCTACATCGCCGGCGCCAGCCAGGCCATGGAGGACGCGCTGGGCGTCGACATCGGCGAGGGGGTGCGCAAGCTGCGCCGCCTGATGTACTGCGGCGAGTGGGTCGAGAGCCACGTGCTGCACGCCTACCTGCTGCACGCGCCGGATTTCCTGGGGATGGAGGACGCCCTCCAGATCGCCAAGGTGCACCCGGAGCTGGTCGAGCGCGGCCTGCAGCTGAAGAAGCTCGGCAACCGCATCATCGAGGTCATCGGCGGCCGCGCCATCCACCCGGTCAACACCAGGGTCGGCGGCTTCTACAAGTCGCCCCGCAAGGCCGAGGTGCGCGCCCTCATCGAGCCGCTGAAGCGCGCGGTCGACGAATCTCTGGCGACCGTCAGGGTCTTCGCCGGCCTGGAGTTCCCCGACTACGAGCACGACTACACCTTCGTCGCCCTGCACCACGACGAGGACTACGCCATCGAGCGCGGCCGGCTGGTCTCCAACCGCGGGCTGGATATCCCGGTCTCCGCCTTCGAGGAGCATTTCGACGAGGAACACGTCCGGCACTCCACCGCCCTGCACGGCGTGATGACGGACGGCAGCGGCCCCTACATGGTCGGCCCGCTGGCCCGCTACGCGCTGAACCACGCGCAGCTGTCGCCGCTTGCCCGGCAGGCCGCTTACGACGCCGGCCTGGGTCCGGTCGAGCGCAACCCGTTCAAGAGCATCGTCGTCCGCGCGGTGGAGGTGCTGTACGCCTTCGAGGAGGCGCTGAAGCTGGCGGAACGCTATGAGGAACTGGCGATCCCGGCGCCGCCGATCGCCCCTGGCGCCGGGCGCGGCCACGGCTGCACAGAGGCGCCCCGCGGCCTGTGCTGGCACCGCTATGACCTGGACGGGGAGGGGCGCATCACGCACGCCCGCATCGTCCCGCCGACGGCGCAGAACCAGAAGCAGATCGAGCGCGATCTGTGGGGCGTGGTGCAGGCCCACCTGCACCTGCCCGACGAGCAGCTGAAGTGGCGCTGCGAGCAGGCGATCCGCAACTACGACCCCTGCATCTCCTGCGCCACGCACTTCCTGACGCTGACGGTGGAGCGCGGCTGATCAGCGCTTCGTCAGCACGTCGATGAACATCGGCGCCCACATGACGAAGCACCAGACGACGCCGAGGAAGACGCCGCGGGTGAGGTCGTCGAAGGTCGGCTCCTCCAGGCGGAACAGCCGCCAGGTGGCTTCGCGGTTCTCGTCCTCGCGATTGCGGGTGATGGTCATCGGATCGTACCCTGTGCTGCCGAGGTGTGCGGGATGGGATCGTTGAGAACGGATGCCGGACGGCCGCCGTTCCGCCCCTGTCCGAAGGGTGAAGGGGCCACGCGATGACGCTGGTGCTGGGTATCGGAAACCGCTTCCGCCGCGACGACGGCGTCGGTCCGGCGGTCGCCGACCGGCTGGCGGCGCTGGGAATCCCGGCGCAGGAGCATTCGGGCGAGGGCGCCGGCCTGATCGAGGCGTGGCGCGGCCAAGCCCGCGTCGTCGTGGTCGACGCCACGCAGTCCGGTGCCGAATCGGGCACCGTCGTGCGGCTGGACGCCGTGGGCGCCGCACCGCCGCGCGGCCTGTTCCGCTATTCCAGCCATCTGTTCGGCCTCGCCGAGGCGGTGGAGACGGCCCGCGCGCTCGGCCACCTGCCGGAACGCCTGGTGATCTGGGGAATCGAGGGCGCCGACTTCGGCTTCGGCGACGCGCTGACGCCCGCCGTGGCCGAGGCCGCGGACCTGGTGGCGCAGCGCATCGCCGCCGAACTCACAGCACCGCCCAGCTGACCGTGGCGCCCAGCCCCTCCAGGAGGCCGGTGCGGCAGGTCAGCCCGTAGGCGGCGCGCGCCTTGGCCGGATCGCCGATGGACACGCGGATGTCGCCCGGCCGCGCCGGCCGGTGCAGGCGCCGTGCCTTCTTGCCGCACAGTTCCTGCAGCACGTCCAGCAGCATCAGGATCGAGGTCGGCCGGCCGGTGCACAGATTGTAGACCGCCGCCCCCTGCGAGCGCTTCTGCATGGAGGCCATCAGGAAGCGCACCACGTCGCCGACGTAGACGAAGTCGCGCACCTGCTCGCCGTCGCCGTGGATCTCCACCTCCTCGCCGCGCGCCACCCGGCGGGCGAAGATCGAGATGACGCCGGAGTAGGGCGACAGCGGGTCCTGGCGCGGCCCGTAGACGTTGAAGAAGCGGAAGCCCACGGTGGGAACGTTGTGGATCTCCCACGCCACGCGGGCGTGCAGCTCGCAGCCCAGCTTGTCCACGCCATAGGCCGAGCGCGGCTGCGGCACGCAGTCCTCGCCCAGCGGCGTGTCCGGGTTGTCGCCGTACACCGCGGCGGAGGAGGCGTAGACCACCGGCACCGACCCGCCATCGCGGATGGCGCGCGCCACCTCGAACACCGTCACGGCGCCGCCGACATTGGTGCGGTGCGTCTCCGCCCACAACTCCTTGGAGCGCTGCACCGAGGCGACGGCGGCAAGGTGGAACACGCCGTCCACGCCGTCCATGGCGTGCCGCACGGCGTCGGCATCGGCGACGTCGCCGACCACCAGCTCGGCGCGCGACGGCTTGTTCTCCAGCCGGCCGGTGGACAGGTCGTCGAGGATGGTGACGGCGTGCCCCTCGCCCAACAGGGCATCGGCCAAGTGCGAACCGATGAAGCCGCAGCCGCCGGTGACCAGATAGTGCGCCATCGCGCCAGCTCCTTCGTCTACCAACGAAGCCTGATATGGGGCAGGGCGGGCGATCCCCTACCTCTTCTTCGGGGTTAGCGGGGCGGCGCAGGATGGGAGCCCCTCTCCGGACGGGGAGGGCGATTCGGCGCGCCACCCCGCACCCCGCGCCGGGCAACGACGGCCACGGGTTCAACAGGCTTATCCACGGAGCTGTCCACCATTTTGTGGATAACTCCGGTCAAGAGCGCTGTCCCATCCTTGTTCCATCCTTGCCGGAGGAGGGGCGGTTGCCCGCCCTGCGCATTTATGGTAAATACGGACCATGGACTCGATCCGCCGCACCGGAGACCGCAGCACCGACCCGATCCGCCCCGACGGTGGCGGAGCCCGCGCGCTGTCCGCCGGCCGCGGCGGTGGCCGGGTGGGGGAGGTCGGCACCCCGGGGCGGCAGCGCATCCCGTCGGTGCGCCAGCTCGCCAGCCTGATGGTGAACGGCATCCTGACGCTGCCGCGCAACTACCGCCGCGGCATGTTCCTCGACATCACCGCCTGATTTTCGAAGCGCGCGGAAACCCAGCGCGGCCTTGAGCGTTGAGCGTTCAGGACGTGCGAGGGGGACACGCGACATGCCGTGGGATGCGCGGACCGGCGGCTGGCCGGCGTCGAGGGAGATCCTGGAACAGCTCTTCGTCCACGAACGGCGCTCGTACGGCGAGATCGCCGACCTGTTCGGCACGACGCGCAACGCGGTGGCCGGGCGCTGCCACCGGCTGGGGCTGGCGTCGCACGACGGCGTCGGCGGCTACGCCGTGCAGCGGCGGCGGGAGGAGGAGCGCTCGACGCGGGAACCGCGCGGCTGCCGCTGGATCCAGGGCGACCTGGGCGACGAGGACTGGACCTATTGCCAGGAGCGCCGGCGGCCGGGCTCCTCGTATTGCGAACGCCATCACCGCCGCGTCTTCGTGCGGCGCAGCCCGTGAGAGGGCGCCCGCCCGCATTGCCTAAAATCGCATAATGGTGATTATGGAAATAATATACGGTGGCCGGGGCAGGCCATCCCGTGTCGATCCGGCCATCGTGACACTTTCGATAAAGTTTCGCTTGCGCCCAAGCCTCCGGTCGGATATCTACGGCGCCCTTGCCGGTGCACGATGTCCCCATCGTCTAGAGGCCTAGGACACCGCCCTCTCACGGCGGCAACCGGGGTTCGAATCCCCGTGGGGACGCCACCCTCCGCATCCATCCTGCGGAGGTATGCCAAACGCTCCGCCTCCTCTCTTTTTCCCGGGGAATGCTGCCGAAGGCGACTTGTATGTCTTCGGTGGGGCCGTCGCGACCGCGGCGGCGAGGGAGGACGTCGATATGGCGCGCATGGTTCGGTGCTGCGCAGTGGCGCTCGCGCTGTTTTCGTTCGGGTCCGCGTGCGGAGCGGAAACGCTGGATTGCTGGCTGCTGACGGGAAACGCACTGGAGCAGGCCCGGCACCAGGGGTTGTGCCTGGACAGCTTCGCCCGCAACACGACCGACGCCACGCCGCCCCACGGGGGAAGGATCGCCAGCTCGAAAGACCGCGGCAGGCACGCCACGGGCGCCGACGGCGTGAAAACGACGGCGCTTCCCGCAAGGCCGAACCGGGCGCGCGCCGGGGAGGACAACGACGCCCGCCCTGCGCCCCCCCAGCCGCCCGGCGTCGATCCGGAACCGATGCGGACGTACACCGCCGAGGCGCAGCCCACGGTCCGGAAAGATCCGGTGACGCAAGCCGTGTCCGCCGTTCAGCAGGAACTCGAACGGTTCACCCGGGACGTCGAGCGGGACTTCGGTCTGCTCGGGCGGGCCCTGCTGCAGGGCGGCTCCTCCGGAACCCCTTCGCATTCCCCGCATTCGGGGCGGTGAGCGGGGCTCACCGTCCGGGGGGCCGCGCCCAGTCCCGCGCCTCGTCCAGGCGGTCGCCGGCCAGGACCTTGTCCAGGTGCACCAGCATCCGGCCCGGCCGGTCCTCCTCGAGAACCCGGTAGACGTGCGTCCACAGCCCGAAACGGCGGTGCACCACCACGTACACCGTCCCGCGCACGAAGCGCCGGCCGCTGTCCGGCAGCGGACATGGCCCGACGGCGACGGCGGTGTCGTCCGGGCCGAGGATCAGCGACAGGTCGGGCTGCGACAGGTCGAGCGGGGCGATGGAAAGGCTGTCCGGCATAAAAAATCCCTCCTCTGGTTCGGCGAGGAGGGCTGACGCGGCGGCTCGGTCCCGTTTGGTTGCCGGTACGGCCACATCCTCCCTCGCGGGAGCACCACCTTGCCCGGGTCGGCAGGTTGGTGTTGGGCGTCAGCCCAACTCTTGATGCTGGGGCGTGTATACAGCCTGGAGCGCGGCGGCGCAAGCGCCGCGCTCCAAAATCCTCACGCGGCCTGGGAGCGCACCTCGTCCAGGAAGCCCGCCATCTCGGCGGACAGCGCGCGGCTCTGCTCGCACAGGCCGCGCGCGGCGGACAGCACGGCGGCGGCGGTGCCGCCCGCGTTTTCTGTGGTGTGCGCCAGCCCGGCGACGGTCGAGGACACGCCCTGGCTGCCGAGCGCCGCCATCTCCACCGCCCGCGCGATCTCCCGCGTGGCGGCGTTCTGTTCGCCGACCGAGGCGGTGACGGCGCCGGAGATGGAGTCGATCTCGGTGATCGTCGCGGCGATGGCCTGGATCGCCGCCGCCGCCTCGCGCGTCACGCCCTGCATGGCGGCGACGTGCGCGTTGATCTCGTCGGTCGCCCTGGCGGTCTGGTCGGCGAGGCCCTTCACCTCGCTGGCCACCACCGCGAAGCCCTTGCCGGCCTCCCCTGCCCGTGCCGCCTCGATGGTGGCGTTGAGGGCCAGCAGGTTGGTCTGCTTGGCGATGGCGTGGATCAGCTCGACCACCTGCCCGATCCGCCCGGCGCTGGCGATCAGGCCCTGCACCGTCTCGTTGGTGCGGCCGGCGTGCGCCACCGCGGCGCCGGCGATGCGGGCGGAGTGGCCGACCTGCTCCTCGATGCCGTGGATGGAGCCGGCGAGTTCGGTCGCGGCGGCGGCGGCGGAGCGGACGTTGCCGAGGATGGCGGCGGCCTCGCGCGCCGCCTCCTGCGACCGCGCCGAGGCGTCGCCGGCCTCCTCCGCCATGGTGCCGGCGCTGCCGGCCATGCCCTGCGCGGACGCCGCGATGCCCTCCACCAGCCGGCTCACCCGGCTCTGGAAGCGGTCGGCGAGGGCGCAGAGCGCGGCGCGCTTGTCGCGCTCCGCGCGGGCGGTCGCCTCGGCCTGGTCGGCGTGCATCCGCTGGATGGCCTCGGCGTTGTCGCGGAAGACGCGCAGCGAGTCCGCCATGTCGCCGATCTCGTCGTGCCGGCCGGCGCCCGGCACCGCCACGCCGGTGTCGCCGCGCGCAAGCTGCGCCATCACCGCCGCCATGGCGCGCAGCGGCCTCACCACCACGCGGCCGAGCAGGACGTTGAGCAGCAGGATCTGCACCGCCAGCGCCAGCAGCGCCGCCGCGACCTGCCCGCGCATCTGCCCCTGGATCGCGGCGACCTGCTCCTCCAGGCTCCAGGCGATCTGGAGCACGCCGATCAGCCGGTTGCTCTTGCCGCTGACCACCGGCACCGCCACCACGATGTGCCCGTTGCCGGAGCGCACCTGCACCCCTGCCCCGCCCTTCGCGGCCCCGCCCTTCGCGGCCCCGCCCTTCGCGGCCTCGGCCAGATCCGCGTCGGCGCCGAGGTCGTAGCGGGCGAAGCGCGGGTTGGCGAAGTCCACCAGCGCCCCGGCCGACACCGACAGCGCGCGCAGCGAGGCCAGCTGCACCTCGTTGGAGTTGGCGAGCGGCATGAACTCGCTCTCCACCGCCGCGCCGTCGCCGGCCAGGATGCCGACGCGCACGGCGTTGGCGAGCATCTCCGTCTTCACGCGGGCATCGTGCGCGGCAAGGCGCACCGCGTCGCGGTACTGCATGGCCGCCTGCATGCCCATGATGGCGACGAAGCCGCCGAGCAGAGCGGCGACGAAGGCGGCGGTGACCTTCCGCCCGATGGTCCAGAAACGGCGCCGCGTGTCCCCAGGCATGCTCGACCCTTCCGTATGCTGTTCAGGAAAAGGCCGCCGGCCGCCGCGCCCCGAACCGGAGGGGGCGGCCGGCGCGCGAGTGTCCCCCTTCCCGCCCGGAGAGGCTCCGGCGGGTGCGGAAAGGGGGTGGACGCTCCGGTGATAAGGTCAGGCGGGCTGCCGGCGCCGCTCGCGCCAGCCGAACAGGCCAACGCGCTCGTACAGCCAGGGGTACTGGCGGACCATGCGCCGGGCCATGCCGGCGGAGTAGGACAGCCAGACGATCACCGCCAGCACGCCGGTGTGGAACAGGTACCCCCAGGCCGACAGCAGCTCGCCGCCGAACAGCCCGAAGACCAGGAAGCGGTCGCCGGCGCCGAGCAGCGCGGCGTAGCCGAACACCGCCCCCAGCGGCTTCCACCCCGATGCCAGCGACTGGCCGGTCAGCCAGCCGCAGCCGCCGAACACCACCAGGGTCAGCCCGATGAAGACGCCGGGCGAGGATCCCAGAAGCTGTTCCATCAGTGCCCTCCCTCGAGATAGGCGGCGCGGACCTCCGGGTCGGCCAGCAGCTCGGCCCCGGTGCCGCTCATGGTGATGCGGCCGGTGACCATGACGTAGGCGCGGTGGGCGAGCTTCAGCGCGTGATAGGCGTTCTGCTCGACCATGAAGACGG